>JAJCXU010000506.1 GCA_029263275.1 Ilumatobacter sp. | reverse complement strand
TCGCACCCTCGAGAAGAACACCTGCTGCCGCTGATGGTCGTCGCTGGCGCAGCAGGCAACGACGCCGGAAGCCGAGTCTTCACCGACGAAGTCATGGGTGCCCACGTCTCGGCCTACGCGTTCGGTGAGCGCGCTTCGGTGAACATCGAAGCCTGACGGTGGCCTCAGCGACTCGCTGAAGAGTTCCCGGCCAGATGGAACCCAGCGGACCCCGTGGGACATGACACGGCCTGCGATGGCGATCAGCTCAGATCAACTCCGAATCGACCGTGCGCCTCGCACCAATCGACCGGGGAACTCGCCAGTCGATTGGCCCGACTCGTAAATCGGGACGCCGGACACGATGGTGTGCAGATAGCCGTCTGCGCGTTGAAGAAGTCGCCGGCCTCCCGCAGGGAGATCGAAGTGCATTTCCGGGCTGGCGATCGACAGTCGTTCGAAATCGATCACGTTGACGTCGGCTTTGTAGCCAGGTGCCAGGACGCCTCGATCCCGCAAGCCGAGCGCCCACGCAGTGTCGCGGCACTGCGCTTGCACGACGAATGGCACCGTCAGTTGTTCGCCGTCGCGGTCGCGGCACCAGTGGGTGAGCAGTGTCGTGGGAAACGAGCCGTCGCTGATCGTGCCGACGTGTGCTCCACCATCACTCAGTCCCGGAACTGTTCGAGGGTGCAGCAGCATCTCGCGCACCGCGTCGAGGCGACCGTCGACGTAGTTGAGCGCAGGAATGTACAGAAAGAGTCGACCGACATCACGCAGGAGCAGGTCGTACACGTACTCCAGTGGTTCACGGCCGGCCCGACCGGCCTGTGCGGCAACGTTGGTGCTCGGGTCGGGTTCGTAGTCGGGCGGGTCACCGAGCACGAACATGTTCTCGAAGATCCGAACGATCCCACCTCCGACTTTCGACTTGTCGCGTTGGCCTTCGTCGGCGGCAAGCAAGCGCTCCTTGAACGCTGGATCACCCATGACAGCGACTCGAGCAGCCACGTCGAGGTCGGCGACTTCCATGTAGACCGGGTTGGCCATGAACGGGTTGAGTGTTCCCTGTAGCCCGAGCAGCAAGCCGATGCCGCGTGTGGCGACCTGGCCCCGGATTTCGAGACCATCGGCATGTGCTTCATCGAGCAGATTCAACATGCCGCGATAGCCATCGGGGTCACGCGGCGATTGGACCAAGGTGAACGAAGCCGGACGACTCGACGCCTCGACCATCGCGCGGAGATTGCCGAACTCGTCGCTGACGTCGATGAAGTCGGAGACGAGTTGGAGCACTCCGGTACCGGCCCGGCCAACACCGCGCGCGATCCCCACCAGTTCCTCTCGCGCCGCTTTCAGCGTTGGGGTCGGATCGCCACGGCTCGTGCGATGGTTCAACGTGCGCGACGTCGTGAAGCCGAGCGCACCTGCTTCGATGGCCTCTTTGGCGAGGTCGGCCATCTCCTCGATTTCTTGCGGTGTCGCCTTGTCGCCGTCGGCTCCGCGGGCGCCCATCACGAAGAGCCGCAGCGCTCCGTGGGGCACCTGCGCCGCAACGTCGATGTCGTGGGGAATCGAATCGACAGCGTCGAGGTATTCCCCGAACGTGGACCAGTTCCAAGCGAGACCTTCGTGCAACGCTGCGCCGGGGATGTCTTCGACACCTTCCATCAACTCGATGAGCCGTTGATGATCTCGATTGTGCACGGGAGCGAAACCAACGCCACAGTTGCCCATCACGACCGTGGTGACGCCGTGGACCGATGATGGTGCGAGTTGTTGGTCCCATGTGGCTTGACCGTCGTAGTGGGTGTGAACGTCGACCCAACCCGGCGTGACCAGGGAACCGTCGGCATCGATTTCTCGCCGACCGGTCTGCTCGACGTGTCCGACTGTGACAATCGTGTCGCCGACGATCGCCACGTCGGCCTCGCGTTCGGGGCCGCCGTTGCCGTCGACGACGATGCCTCCTCGGATCACGAGATCCGGCTGTGGTCCTGTCATTTGAGTCCCCTTCGTGTTCGAGATTTGTCCGGCGCCGCGCTACTCGAGAAGAGAGTTGAGCGATCGGTGAAAGTGTTGTAGCGCCGGCTCGTTGCGTCCGAACACGACGTGATCTTGGGCTCTCGTGTGGTAGCCGCGCTGGATACCTGCCGCTGTCGCGAAGTCTTCGGTGTCGGTGACGCTGACGAGTAGCTCGAAATTCTTAGCCCAGTACCTCTCGGTTCGTTCCGACTTCGGCGGGGTATAGAGCGACACGCTGAGGTGGGCCTCGTCGGCGGTCGCCCCTGGCCGACTCTGGTAGAGCTGCACGTGGTCCTGCTGATGGATCAGCACGGTGTTCGGCACGAGGAACCAGAGGATCGTCGCGTGTGGCAGCAACTCATCGGTGGTGCCATCGGCCGGGTCGAGTTGATCGATCGACTTGCGTGTCGAGATCATCCGCCCGTGTAGCCCGGTCGCGTCGAACACCGAGAAGTCGTCGTGAATCATCGGCGCCAAGGTGTTTCTGTGCAGCGTCGACAGGTGGTAGGCCTCACAGAAGGTGTCGACGGCGAGTTTCCAATTGATCGGTCGAGTGAACGTGGTCGAATCGAACAGTCGATACCCGGCAAGGTCGAATGGGGCGAGTTCTGCCTCGGCACCTTGCAGCGGATCCGGTGGGATCTCGACATCGGGATCTCCAGCGACCCAGATGATCCCGTGTTGCTCGAAGACGGGGAGTGAGGTCAACGACTCGCTCGGTGCTCCGTCGAAGTATTCGTCGCGGCGCCGAGCCGCCAACGTTCCGTCGAGGTGATATGTCCAGCCGTGATACGGGCAGGCCAGACGAGCAGCTTCGCCGCAACCAGAGGTGATCTCCGAACCTCGGTGGCGACAGACATTGAACATTGCCGAGACGTGCCCGTCGCTGTTGCGCGTGACAATCACAGAGGAGCCGCCGACGTCCACTGTCGCGTACGACCGAATGGTCGGCAACAGCCCGGACAGACCGACAACGGTCGGTGCGCTGCTGAGTAGTCGGCGTTCCGCAGCAAGCCGGTCCGGGTCCGTATAGGTCGCTGTTGGCAGCGCCATTGTCGCCTCGGCCTCGTCAGTCGCCCTGCCGGCACGGCGGTGGGCGTTGACCCGTGCGAGAAGTTCGCGTTGTCGTTCGGGGCGCATCGGTTCAGCTTGCTACGACGTCGGGTTCGGCTGCAGCCTTGGACTCGATTGCGGTGACGATGAAGTCGTCGAAGTCGGGCTCACGGGTCATCAGCCAGTAGTCGACGAGACGGAATGGCATCGGCGAGCGGACTTTGCCGAACTGGTTGCGGTAGTAGGTGCGCGTGCCCTCGTGGGTCCAGATCAGTTGCTCGTGCATCTCGTCGATTCGTTCTGTGTAGGCGCGGCGTACTTCAGGTCGCACTTCGACAGTTTCAACGCCCTCGTCTGCCATGTTGACGATGCATTTGGTGATGTAGTGCGTTTGTGTTTCGGCCAACCAGATGCCGCTCCCGCCATGACCCATGTTGGTGTTGGGGCCGTACATGACGAAGAAGTTCGG
>JAJCXU010000505.1 GCA_029263275.1 Ilumatobacter sp. | reverse complement strand
CACGATCGAGGCGCACATCGCCGCGACGCCGTAGCTCCCGTGCCGTGAATCCTTCAGGATCTCTCGACGTTGTTCCGGCGACCACCCGCCAAGCGCGTCGGCCGTGTCAGCCAGCCCGTCTTCGTGAAACGCTCCGGTGAGCAGCACCCCGAACACGACGGCAATCGCTCCGGCGACGAGCGGCGGAACGAGCTCCATCATCCCGACGGCGACTGCTCCAATCGTGGCGCCGATCAAGCCGCCGGCCACCGGAAACCACGGCACGGACCGACCCATGTCTGGGGCAGCGCGCAGCCGGATCGGCACGCGTGTCAGAAATTGCAGGGCGCCGAGCAGCCCCCAAGCCGGCAGCCCGGAGGTGCGCACCGGCGACTCCGGTGTGGTCATCCCACGCTCATGCGAAGAATTCAGCGAATGTCGGCACTTCGGTGATTCCCGCGCAGGCCATCCGAATCAACGGCACGGCCGCCATTGCACCAGAGCCTTCGCCGAGCCGCATGTCGAGATCGAGGAGCGGTCGCTTGCCGAGCCGTTCGAGCAGTTTGCGGTGGCCGGGCTCGGCGGAGCAGTGGCCAACGATGCAGTGGTCGAGCGCGGATGAATCGACGAGCGCGAGGGGCAGGACCGAGGCTGCCGTGATGTAGCCGTCGAGGACAACGGGAATCGACCGGTGGCGAGCAGCGACGGTCGCAGCGGCAATCGCGGCCAGTTCCGCGCCGCCGACTTCGCGGAGAATCTCGATGGGGTCGGTGATTCCGGCGATTCGGCGCTGGGCCTGTTGGATGGCCTCGCGTTTGCGCGCCAGCCCGGCGTCGTCGACGCCCGTGCCTCGCCCGACCCACGACGCGGCCTCGCCGCCTGCGAGCGACGCTGCGATTGCTGCCGACGCGGTGGTGTTGCCGATGCCCATCTCGCCGAGGATGAGGAGGTCGCAGTCGAGTGCGTCGATGGTGTCGATGGCGATCTGGACGACCTCGTCGAAACGCTCCGGTGACATCGCCGCTTCGGTCCGAATGTCGCCAGTGGGGTTGCCGACGCCGACGTCGACGGCCACGAGATCCGCCCCCGCCACCCTCGCGAAGGCATTGATCGTTGCCTTCCCCGTGTTGTAGGCCTGCAGCATCGAGGCGGTGAGGTCGGAGGAGTACGCGCTGACTTCAGCCTGTGCGACACCGTGGTCTGCGGCGAAAATCACACCGGCTGGTCGTTCGATCACGGGCAGATCGGTTCCGTGCCAGCCGGCGATCCATGCAGCTGTCTCGTCGAGCCACGCCAATGCTCCACTGGGGCGGAGGATCTCCGCAGCACGCGCCGTGACCGCCGAACGGGCGTCGGCGTTGCAGCTGGGTAGACCGACGAGGCGGTCATGGAGCAAGGTCATGGCGAGAGTCTGGCCGATGGTTGATGGGTGGCGGAATTCTCGACGCTCAGACGAGTCCGTCGAGCAGCGTCCACGGCTCGACCAGCGGGGTCGCACGGCCGGCGACGAGGTGCAGGGCGCGATCCGCTTGGTTGACGAATTGCTGGTTGACCCGTCCATGCAGGTCGCGGTAGCTGCGCGCCATCTCGTTGGCGGGCACGATGCCGAGCCCGACCTCGTTCGAGACCACCACAACAGCCCCGGAGTGCGAGACGGCGGCTTGAGCGGCTGCAGACGCGAACTCGTCGATCTCCTCGGGCGTGCGCTCTGCCCACATCAGGTTCGACGTCCACAATGTGAGGCAGTCGACGATGACGAGCCCGGGCGCCGACTGTCCGATGGCCTCGACGAGGTCAACCTGTTCTTCGACGGTGACCCAGTGCTCGGGTCGCTCGGCGATGTGTCGACCGATCCGCTGCTCCATGTCGTCGTCGCTGCGCGGGGCCGTCGCGATGAACGTGATCGTGGTGCCCGAGTGGACGAGTTCGAACCGCTGTCCGATCTCGACGGCGAGGGAACTCTTGCCGCTGCGTGCGCCGCCGATGAGGAAAGTCAGTGACACGGTCGGCCCACCAGGTTCAGGCTCAGTAGTCGATGCCGCGCATCGCGCGGATGCCGCTGGCGTAGGCGTGCTTGACCTCGGTCATCTCGGTGACGGTGTCGGCGAGCTCGATGAGTTCAGGGGCAGCGTCGCGGCCGGTGATGATGACATTGACGTGTCGCGGGCGGTCGGCGATCGGACCCACGATGTCAGCGATGGGAAGCCAGTTGAACGACGACAGGTAGGTCAGCTCGTCGAAGATCACCAGCTGGTGTTCGCCGGCCTGCATCAGTTCAACAGCCTTCGCCCATCCGGCGGCGGCGTGCGCCCGATCGTTCGACAGATCATCGGAATCCCACGTGAAGCCGTCGCCGAAGGAGAACCAGTCGACGCCGAGTTGGCGGCCCATCTTCTCCTCGCCGACATTCCAGTTGCCGGACTTGATGAACTGGACGACGGCCACGTTCCAGTCGCGAGCGAGGGCCCGGACCATCATCCCGAACGCCGACGAGGACTTGCCCTTGCCGTTGCCGGTGTTGACGATGACGAGCGAATCGGCGCGTCGGAGTCCGTCGGGCCGAGGGTCGTCGGTCGGTGCTGCGTCATCGTGGGCAGTGTTGGTCGGATCGGCCATCAGATGGGCGAGGCTACGGAGTCCGCACTACGCTGTCGAATTCACTACACAACACGTCGAGTGCCCAGCGAAGTCCGGTGAGATTCCGGCACTGTCCCGCAA
>JAJCXU010000504.1 GCA_029263275.1 Ilumatobacter sp. | reverse complement strand
GTTGTTGGCGACGGCATGGACCGCCGAACGACTCGGGCTCGGCGCCAATCCGCTGGCCTTCGTCGAGGACTTCGTCACCGATCATCTCGGCCTCATTGCCATGGTGCTGCTCGCCGGAGCCCTCGCCGGCGTCAATCCATTTCAGTCGACTGGCGCGTACCGAGCGAGGCCGTCATCGACGTGACGGGACAGCTCATCGAGCTCGCGGAGATGTTCGAGGTGCGCATATGTTTCGCTCTCGGCCATCTCGCCCCATGAACGTTCCCGGAACAGGACACGCATGAAGTCGTTGACCGTCCCGTTCGGAAGGTCAGGGAACGCCCCACGAATGATGTCGAGGCGATCTTCGTGGTGCTCGATGATGTGTTCGGCTCGCCCGCCGAGATCTGCGAACGGGTGGCCGTGTGCGGGCAGCGCGATCGACACGTCGTTGATGTCGGCCATCCTTCGCAACGAGTCGAAGAACTGCGCCAGGGGATCTGACACCGGAGTCATACCGCTGATGTGTGGAGTGATCGAGGGCAGGACGTGGTCGCCCGTCAGCATCACGCCGTACTCGGGGTCGAAGAGACACAGATGGTCGTAGGTGTGGCCGGGCGTGTGCATCGCGACCCACTCGCGCCGGGCCAGCTTGATCGTTTGCCCGTCGACCAGAGGGCGCGTCGGACGTGGCGTCGAGAAGGGCACACCGGCAGAACCATTCGCCTTGCGCATCCGCTCCATGAACTCTGGTGGCGGCCCGGCCCGACGCCCACCCCACGGTGATGGCTTGGAGAAGTAGCGCTCCATTGCGGCGCGCTGGTCGTCCGGCGAGTTCAGGTCGAGCGATTCGGAATCCTCGTGGTCGTCGAAGTCGGACGTGTCGAAGATGGTGCGGAACGATTCGTGGGTGACGATGTCGGCGCCGGTCTCATGGCGGAGTCGCATCGCTCCGCCGAAGTGATCGGGATGCGAGTGCGTGACGACCACGGTGTGGACGTCGTCGACAGCGTGGCCAGCACGGCTGAGACGGTCGACGAGGTGGCCCCACGAGTCTTCGCCCGGCAGCCCCGGATCGACCACTGCGATACCGCGCTCGTCTTCGAGGACGTAACAATTGACGTGTCCAAGGCCGGGCATGCTGATCGGCAACTGCGTGCGCAGCACACCGTACGCCACCTCGGTCACGTCGGTTGATGCGTCTTCTTGCTCCTGCTTTGGCTTGCGCGGCGCTTCTGATTGGTCAGACGGTGCAGTCGGGTGTGCGTGATCGTGTTGCATGAAGAAAGGCTGCCTCCGCCGGTGCTGCTGCGAACTCAGGAGTGGTTCGACTGCCCATGTTGCCCGATCGGTGTCGCGCAATTCCCAGCAGAGCGAGTACCGCCTACGCTCGGTCGATGGAACTGCAGGAGTTGCAAACGTGTGTGGAACGTGACGAGATCGACACGGTCGTCGTCGCCTTCGCCGATCATCTGGGCCGCCTGATGGGGAAGCGGTTCGATGCCGAGTTCTTCGTTGCCGATGCTCTCGATCACGGCACGCACGCATGCGACTACCTCCTCACCGTCGACATGGAGATGGAGGTCATCGAGGGCTACGAATACGCAAACTGGGAACGTGGTTACGGCGACTTCCACCTCGTTCCCGACCTCACCACCCTGTGCCGCGCGGCCTGGACCGATCGGACTGCACTCGTGCTGTGTGACGTGCTCGCCGGCGATGAGACGCCCGTCCCCGTGTCGCCGAGGGCGATGTTGCGAGCTCAGCTCGAACGGCTCACTGAGAGCGGCCAGAGAGCGTTCGCAGCGTCCGAGCTCGAGTTCTATCTCTACGACGACAGCTACCGCAGTGCCCACGAGGCGGGCCACGCCAATCTCCGTTCGGCGGGCTGGTACAGCGAGGACTACCACCTCCTGCAAGGGGCGCGGATCGAGCCGTACGTCGGCGCTGCCCGGCGAGCGCTGCGTCAGAGTGGCATTCCGGTCGAGAACTCGAAGGGCGAGACCGGCGTCGGCCAGCACGAGCTGAACATTCGCTACGCAGAAGTGCTCACGATGGCTGATCGCCATGCAGTGATGAAGCACGGCATGAAGGAACTCGCCGACACGCAGGGTGTGAGCGTCACCTTCATGGCCAAGCCGCACGCCGACGATGCTGGCAACAGTTGCCACATCCATCTGAGTCTGTGGGACGCCGACGCGAACACGAACGTTTTCGACGTTGGCGGCGAGCGCAGCGACCTCTTTCGGTGGTTCCTTGGTGGATGGATGACGCACCTCCAGGACTTCATGGTCTTCTACGCACCGACTGTCAACTCCTACAAGCGTTTCCAGGACGGTTCGTGGGCGCCGACGCGTATTGCCTGGTCCGACGACAATCGCACCGCCGGCTTCCGCGTCGTGGGAACGGGTCCGAGCCTGCGGATCGAATGTCGAATTCCCGGTGGTGACTGCAATCCGTATCTCGCGTACACGGCAGCATTGGCAAGTGGCCTCGACGGCATCGACCAACGCATCGAGCCGCCGCCCCGCTTCGATGGTGACGCCTACTCGGACGCAGCGTTGGAGCGCGTCCCGCGGACGTTGCGTGAGGCAACCGACCGCTTCCGAGACAGCGCCGCAATTCGACGCCTCCTTGGTGATGCGGTCGTGGATCACTACTCCCACTTCTTCGCGACCGAGGCCGATGCGTTCGACGCTGCGGTGACTGATTGGGAACGTCAGCGGTACTTCGAACGCATCTGACCGGGCGGGCTGGTGGGGGTAGGGGCTGGGACCTTTGCCTGTGCCCAGCGCTCTGTGTCGGAAACTACGGTGGTCGGCGTGTACACGATGAACGATCCGATCCAGCGAGCCCGCACCATCTTCGGCTCTCGAACCGGCGTCGTGCACGGCGACATTCGTCGCACCTACGCCGAGTTGGGTGAACGCGTCGATCGTGTCGGCGCGCTGATGCGTCAACTCACCGAGCCTGGTGACCGAGTGGCGCTGTGGTCGCTGAACTCCGACAAGTTCCTCGAACTCTTCTTCGGGATTCCGATCTCGGGTCGGGCCATCGTTCCGCACAACACGCGATGGGCCGAACCCGAATTGGTCTACGCGACCGAAGACGCCGGTGCGAAGGTGCTGATCTGCGACCGTGACCCGGGTGGGCTTGCCAACTCGGTCGACCGGGTGATCCGTCTCGACACCGACGAGTACGAGTCGTTGCTTGCTGGCGTGTCGATCGAGGACACGAGCGGCGACGTGCAGATCACGCCCGACACGCTGGCCGGCCTGTTCTACACCGGGGGCACAACAGGTGCATCGAAGGGCGTGATGCTCACGCATGCCAACTTGATGGCCAATGCGGTTCACGTGCAACTCGCTCAGCCGATTCTCGACGACGATCGGTACCTCACGATGGCGCCGATGTTCCATGCCGCAGGCGTGTACTCAGCGCTCGTGCTCCCGTGGGTCGGCGCATCGAATGTGATCCTGGGGTCGTTTGATCCTGGCGTCGCTCTCGATCTCATCGTCAATGAGGAGGTGACGTGTGCGATTGCGGTGCCGGCCATGTTGGCGGCGATGTGTGAGACGCAGGCGGCAGCGCCGCGTGATCTGTCGACGATGCGGTGGTTGTCTCATGGCGCCTCACCCGTTGCGCTCGAAGTGCTGCGACGTGCCGACCAACTCTTTGGATGCGAACTGATTCACCTCTATGGCGCCACCGAGCTCGCACCGATCGCGGCGGTGTTTCGCCACGAGGAACGCCATCTCGACGACGATCGCGCGAAGAGCTGTGGACAGGGGCCTCCCGGCGTGGACATCCGCATCGTTGGCCCGGACGGGAGTTCGCTCGCGGCGGGCACCCCCGGCGAGGTTGCGGTGCGGGGTCCGAACGTGATGATCGGCTACTGGAACAAGCCTGAGCAGACCGCTGAGGTGCTGCTCGATGACGGTTGGTACCGATCCGGAGACATCGGATATCTCGACGCAGACGGCTATCTCTTCCTCGTTGATCGGGCGAAGGACATGATCGTCAGCGGCGGCGAGAACGTGTACTGCACCGAGGTTGAAGACGCGCTGTACACCCACCCGGCGGTGCTCGAAGCAACGGTGTTCGGTGTGCCCGATGAACAGTGGGGCGAGGCAGTCCAGGCTGTCGTCGTGCTGCGCCCAGGCATGCAAGCCGACCAAGCTGAACTGGCCGCGCACTGCAAGCAGAGCATCGGCGGATACAAGGTACCGAAGGGCATCGAGTTCCGTGTCGGCGAACTCCCGAAGTCGGGTCCGGGCAAGGTGCTCAAGCGAGTGCTCCGCGAGCCCTACTGGTCAGGCAAAGACCGCGCCATCAACTAGCCGTCAGGCCTGCGGTGAGAGGTGAGCGCGGCGGTTCTGGCCTGCGGTGAGACCTGGGTGGGGCGGGTGGTCTCACCTCTCACCGGACGGGTGAATCGACGGCGCGAAGGGCGGCGGCGATGATCGACTCGCGGCTCGGGAGCGTGGCGCCGAACGCCGGTCCTGTGGCAATGAAGCTGTCGGCGGCGCACTCTCGGTGAATGCCGTGTTGGCCACGTTCGGCCAACAATGCGATCAGTCCCTCGCTCTGCGATCCGGTCTCGCGGCACTCGTCGACGATCAACACGGAGTGGCACTGTGCGGCCGCGGCGGCCAGGGCGTCGATTGGCAGGGGAGCGAGCCATCGGATGTCGATGATGCGGACGCTGACGCCATGATCGGAGCGCAATGACCCGGCGGCTTGCTCGGAGAGGTACACACCGTTGCCATAGGTGATGATCGCGAGGTCGGTGCCGTCGCCGCGCACGCCGATCTCACCACTGTGCAGCATGTGTTGTGGGTCGAACTCGGGGTACACGCCCGCCCACCGATCGTCGCCGTCGGTGAGTAGGTCGCGGGTCATGTAGCGGGCGATCGGCTCGACAAACACGACGACTCGCTGTTCGTCGCGGGCGAGCCGGATGCACTCGCGGAACATGTGCACGGCGTCGACGCCGTTCGACGGGCAGGCGATAACGACGCCCGGAATGTCGCGGAGTACGGCGAGCGAATTGTCGTTGTGGAAGTGGCCGCCAAACCCGCGTTGATAACCGAGCCCGGCGATACGAACGATCATCGGGTTGGTGAACTGACCGTCGGAGAAGAACGGCAGCGTGGCCGCCTCGCCGCGCAACTGGTCTTCGGCGTTGTGGAGGTAGGCGAGGAACTGGATCTCGACCACGGGCACGAAGCCGTTGTGTGCCAGGCCGAGGCCCATGCCGAGAATCGACTGCTCGTCGAGGATCGTGTCGATCACTCGATGCTGGCCGAAACGCTTCTGCAACCGCTGCGTGACGCCGTAGACGCCACCCTTGGCCCCGACGTCTTCTCCCGCGACGATGATGTCGGGGTGACGAAGCATCTCATCGGTGATCGCCCAGTTCAAGAGCTTCGCGAGGTGCTGGGGTTCGGCGGTGGCCGCCAACTCGACGCGGCCAAATGCCGCGAGGCGCTGTTCGGGCGTGGAGAGCAGCGTGGGTTCGGACCAGCGTGGTGGCGGCACGATGCTCGCCATGACCTCGGTGGCGGTCTGCAATTTGGGTCGACTGGTGGCATCGTCGATGCGCGTTCGCACCTCGGCGTCGATCATCTCGTAGATGTCGATGACCTGGGCGGGGGAGAGGCCCGCGTGTTCGATCAATAATCGAGCTGAGTGGAGGAGCGGATCGTTCGCTTCGTCACGTTCGATGCGGTCGGGTGGGAGATAACTCGATGCCACGTCGGCACCGGCGTGGCCGTATAACCGAACACACTCGAGGTGCAAGAAGACCGGGCGCCGCGTCGCTCGGATTCGGCGGGCGGCTTCGGTCACCGCTGCGTATGTGTCGACGAGGTCGAGCCCCGAGCAGTGCATGTATTCGATGCCGGCCCGATTTCGCATCGACGACTCGACCCACCCGGCTGGTGTCTTGACCGAGATGCCGAGACCGTTGTCCTCGCACACGAAGAGCAGCGGGAGCGGGACACCCTGGAAGCTGGTCCAGCCGGCGGTGTTGAGCGCAGCCTGGGCGCTGGCATGGTTGAGCGATGCGTCGCCGAAGCTGCACATGACTAGACCGTCGTCTTGGAGTGCGGCGTGTTCTGGACGGATGCGCTTCGCCAAGCCAATCGAGTAGGCCGCACCCACCGCTTTCGGAAGGTGGGATGCGATCGTGCTGGTCTGTGGCGGAATGTTCAGGGCCGCCGAACCGAGGACCTTGTGTCGACCACCTGAGATCGGATCGTCGGATGATGCGACGAAGCTGAGCAGCATGTCGCCGAGCGGATCCTGGCCGGGCACCTGGTCGGCCCGAGCGATCTGGAAGGCGGCATCGCGGTAGTGGAGAAGCGCCATGTCCGTTGGTCGGAGTGCTGCGGCAACCGCCGCCATGCCCTCATGACCAGAAGAGCCGAGGGTGTAGAACCCTTCGCCACGTGATTGCAGGTCGCGAGCGGCGCGGTCGAGGTGGCGGCTGAGCGCCTGTGCTTGGAACAATCCAACGAGCGCAGCGTCGTCGAGCCCAGCATCCGCCGGAGTGGTCGAGGTCACGGGTTCCGGGAAATCGGCAGCAGCAACGCGCAGCAAGAAGTTGTCGTGAACGACCTGGACCCGGTTCATTGCCGACACGTCAGCGAACGTAACAGGGAGCGCAACCCCGCGGCAGGGTGCTGCTCATTGTCTGGAGCGTTGTCGATGCCGAGTGCGGGTTGTGAGGCGTTGGTGCGGAGAGGTGAGGGCGTGTTCAGGGTGCGGTGTAGGCCCAGGTTGCGTAGACGTATTCGTCAACGCCGGTCCCGCTTGATGGAAACCAGGTCGCGGTGAAACCGTGGGCTGCGAGCGTGGCAGTGTTGCCGGTCAGTGTTGAGGTGTCGATGCCGCCCGAAAATGCGAGGTAGATGCAGACTTTGCCGGCTGGGGCTGTTGGTGCGTTCGCCGTGCCGGTGCAGGTGGTGTCGGCGTCGTTGGTTCCCGTCGTTGCGAAGTTGACGTTCCCTGCTGTCAAAGCAACGGGTGCGACGGCGCCGAGGCTGACGTAGACCTGATCGCTCGACGTTGTCACCGTTGACTGGCTGACATCGAAGCGGAACTCCCCCATCAGGGCCTGGCCGCTGGGGATGACGTCCCAGGAGCTGAAGCCCCGCGGACCGGTGTCGCCCTGATCGCCGGGAGGTCCGGCGACGCCGGAGGTTTCGAGTGCGGTGACTCGGTTGACGAGGTCGACGAGGCCGGTGTTGGTGGTGTAGCCGACGACGTCAACAATGATGTCGATGGTATTGCCCGCTGCTGAGCCGTAGTAGATGTCGATTTGCCCGGCGTTCGTCCCGGTGGTCGGTACGGACACGGTGACGGCGTTGGGGACGGTTTGGCCGGGTACGACGTTGAGGTTTGATGTTGCTGATGCTCCGGTGGCGCTGCCAGGGCGGACGCCGATGTAGCCCGAGCCGGTTGGGCCGACGCCAGTGACGTTGAGGAGCACTCCGGTCGCGCCGGTGGGGACGACGATCTTGTTCTGTCGTTGTTGGGCTTCGGGTTTGGTTTCGTCGAATGTTTCGATGGTGCCGGTGACGGTGAGCTTGCGTGCGGCGTCGGCTTGGAATGCGCCGGCGAGGCCGACGTTGAAACGGGTGTCGAGAACCCGGGTCGGGTCCACGGTGACGACGGTCGACTCTGCCGCTCCCGGGAGCGCAAGCGCACGGCTTGGTGTCGCCACGGTGGCAGCCACGACCGACGCTGTAATCATCGCTCCGGCGAGCGCTAGGCCGCCAAGCAGGCGGCCCGACCGGGACAAGACAGACGCTGTCGGCATAGTGAGGTTCATCGCTTTCGGTGAGGAGGAACGAACCGTCCGATGAGCCGCCCCG
>JAJCXU010000503.1 GCA_029263275.1 Ilumatobacter sp. | reverse complement strand
TCGGCGAGGTGGCGCACGAAGTCGTAGGCCCGAAGGTCGTCGGGCAGCACGTTGCGCTCGGGTCCATACCCAATCTGGGCACGGAGCTCAGGGCCGTGTTCCGCCGGATCGAGGCCGAGGACCTTGATCGTGCCTGATGATGGCGCGAGCAGGCCGAGCGTGAGCGAGATCAAAGTCGTCTTGCCAGCGCCGTTCGCGCCGACGAGCCCCGTGACGCCGGGTGGGATCTGCAGATCGAGTCGATCGAGCGCAAGCGTCGACGGGAACTGCATCACCAGCCCATCGGTCTCGATGATCGCTGCCATGGTGCCCATTCTTCCGGCACAGCCCGACGTGGGGGTCACCCTGCAGGATGATTGCCGTCATCCGACGGGTTGGATTGGGTCGGTCAGGCGTCGGCGACGGAGTCGCCTTCCTGGAGTGCGGCGACGGCTGCTTCGCGCATTTCGACCTTGCGGATCTTGCCGGTGACCGTCATCGGGAAGTCGTCGACGGTGCGTAGGTATGCCGGCACCTTGAAGTGGGCGATCTTGCCGGCGCAGAATTCCTTGATGTCGTCGAGCGTCGGCGCGCTGCCTTCGGCGGCGATGATGCACGCCATCACGGCTTCTCCGTAGCGCTCATCGGGCACGCCAATCACCTGGACGTCGGCGATGTCTGGGTGCGCGGACAAGAACTCCTCGACCTCTCGCGGATAGATGTTCTCGCCGCCGCGGATGATCATGTCCTTGATCCGGCCGACGATGTTGACGTAGCCGTCGTCGAACATGATCGCGATGTCGCCGGTGTGCATCCAGCCGTCGGCATCGATCGATGCGGCGGTCTTCTCCGGCTCATTCCAGTAGCCCTGCATCACCGAGTAGCCGCGGGTGCAGAACTCGCCGCGCTCACCGCGGGGAAGTGTCTCGCCGGTCGCGGGATCGGCGATGCGTACTTCGACGTGCGGATGGGCGACGCCGACCGTCTGGGTTTGGTGGGCGAGCGTGTCGCCAATCGGGGTCTGGCAGGAGACCGGCGACGTCTCGGTCATCCCGTAACAGTTGGTGACGTCGACCATGTGCATTTTCTCGATGCAGGCGACCATCGCATCCTCGGGGCACAACGATCCGGCCATCACGCCCGTTCGGAGGCTGGACAGGTCGAAGTCGGCGAAGTTCGGCAGGGCGAGCTCGGCAATGAACATCGTGGGTACGCCGTAGAGCGCGGTGCATCGTTCCTGCTCGACGGCGGTGAGCACCGCGACCGGGTCGAAGGCGTCGCCCGGGATGACCATGCACGCTCCGGTGGAGGTGCACCCGAGGTTGCCCATCACCATGCCGAAGCAGTGGTAGAAGGGTACGGGGATACACAGCCGGTCTTCGTGGGTGATGTTCTGCCCGCGAGTGACGTTGTGGCCGTTGTTCAAAATGTTGTGGTGCGTGAGCGTGGCGCCCTTGGGGAACCCCGTGGTGCCCGAGGTGTACTGGATGTTGATCGGGTCGCGCGGAGTGAGCGAGGCGCTGACGGCGGCGAGTTGCTCGCTGGTGACCGCGTCGCTGCCAGCGCAGAGTTCGTCCCAGTCGTCGTCCCAGAAGAACACGGCTCGCTCGAGCGTGGGGCATTCGGCGCGGACAGCGTCGACCATCGACCGATAGTCCGATGTCTTGAAGTCGGGGGCGGCCACGATCCAACGGCACGCCGATTGGTTGAGGGCGTACGCCAATTCGTGGGTGCGGTATGACGGGTTGATGTTGACGAGCACGACACCGATCTCGGCCGTGGCGAACTGCAGGAGGGTCCACTCCGCATAGTTCGGACTCCACAGTCCGACGCGGTCGCCCGGCTCGAGCCCCGCGCCCAGCAGGCCGGAGGCGAGTGCCGCGACGCGAGCGGCGAAGTCGTCGTAGGTCCACCGGATGTCTTGGTGCACCGAGACGAGTGCGTCGCGCGAGCCATGCGCAGCGACCGTGCGAGCGAGGTTCTGCCCGATCGTTTCGTCGAGCAACGGCGTGTCAGTCGGCCCAGCGGCGTACGACAGTTCGGTCATGGCTGGCAACCCCCAAGGTCAGCGTGCAATCAGCTGCCAGTCTCGCGCGTCAGCGGCCACCACATCACAAGCGACTGGCCATCACCACTCAACTCCGGATGCACCTGGGTGGAAAACCTGCGACGCCCGACCACCTGGGGGGAGGAGTGGTCGGGCGTCGTGTGGTTTGTGAACACCTTGTCTTCGTTGCAACCCTGACCCTGGATCAAAGATTCCCGAAGTTGCCGATATTCAGTCGGCGGAGGTGGCCTCGATCGCCGGTTCGGTGTCGAGGTTGCCGTTGCGAATCTCGATCTTGCGCGGCTTGGCCTGCTGGGCCACGGGCACCCGCAGCGTCAGGACGCCGTCGTGATAGTCGGCCTCGATGCCGTCAGCGTCAAGACCTTCGCCGAGGTTGACCTGGCGACGGAAGGTGCCGCGATGGCGCTCTGCGAGGTAGAAGCGGTCGCCATCCTCGCGCGTGGTCGACCGTTCGGCGGTGACGGTCAGAACGTTGCGCTCGACGGAGATGTCGATGCTGTCCGCTGCGACGCCTGGCAGGTCGATATGGACCCAGACGTTGTCGTCGCGACGGTAGGCATCCATCGGCATCGCTCGGCCGGCTGAGCCCGTGCGGGTCAGATCGAACAAGCTGTCGAGGTCACGGAAGGGAGAGTTTTGCAGCAACATGGTGATTCCTCCTGGTGAGTGTGCTGAACGAATGCTCAGCTACGTGAAGTGATGTATCTGACGATACAAGGAATCAGAAATGCTGACAACCCATCACTCATCATTTGGGGAAGTCGTTGCTGCAGCACGTGCTCCTTCGATCTTCGCGGTGGTCAAGCGCGGTGCGGCGAAGAAGAAGAGCACGATCTGCAGGGCGCCGGCCACGAAGAAGGGCATCCGCAGGGCGAGCTCGCGTGAGCCGAACATGTCGGTGATCACCACCGTGAGTCCGCCAAGTGCCGCGCCGATCGGCATCATCCCCCACGCGAAGAACCGGTAGACGCTGTTGACGCGACCGAGCAGTTCGTCGGGGATGATCGACTGACGCAAGCTCACGGTGATCACGTTCCACAGGACGGCGAGGAGCATGAAGACCGCGAACATCGCCCAGACGAAGAGCCAGTTGTTGGCGAACCCGATCAGGAACGTCGTCAGGCCACCGACGATGAGCGTCAGGTACAGCGACGGGCCGGAACCAATCTTCTTGGCAATGCGCGAGGCGCTCCACCCGCCGATGATGCCGCCGATGGCGCCACCGCTATCGAGGAGAGCGAACTCGAACGGCTCAGTGCGCAGGATTTCCTGAGCGAACAGCACAATCGTTGCTCCGGACATCGTGCCCAGCAGGTTGAGGAGGCCGAGGATGATGGCCATTGGGCGCAGGAGGTCGTGGGACCAGAGCCACGAGAAGCCTTCCTTCAGCTCGTCCTTCCACGGATTGCGGTCTTCGAGGCCATCAGCCTTCGGCACACGCTTCGTTGCCGGGATCAATGCGATCAGCGCAGCGGAGACCACGAACGTCGCAGCGTCGACGAAGAACGGCACCGAGAACGCCGCGATGAGGAGCAGTGCTCCGAGCGGTGGGCCCATGAAGGTGTTGGCGACCTGCTCGATGCTCCAGAGCCGGCCGTTGGCCTTCTCGAGGTTGTCCTTGTGGACAATCGCCGGCATGAAGGTCTGCGCCGAGTTGTCGTAGATCACTTCCGCAAAACCCATCAGCATCGTGGCGACGAGCACCATCCCGTAGAGGAACGCATCGGTGCCGATCACCGCGCCCGCGTCGATGTCGTCGGGGCTCGGCAGCACTCCCTGCTGCCCGAGCACGATGAACGCGACCCCGAGTGTGAGGACCGCTCGGATCGAGTTGGCGATGACCATCAGCGTGCGACGGTCGTGGCGGTCGGTGATCACGCCAGCCGGCAGGCTGAAGAGGAGCCATGGCAGGCGCTGGACCACGGCAACGAGAGCGATGAGCAGCGGGTTGCGGGTGACCGCTGACGCGAGCCACGGGTAGGCGATGATGCCGATGCCGTCGCCGAGGTTTGAGATCGTTGAGGCACCGAACAGCTTGAAGTAGTTCTTGCCCAAGCGATCCTTCGGGAGGTTGGCTCGGGGGTCCTTTGGCTCGACGGCGTCGGCTTTGGCCTCGTCAGCCAACTCTTGGTTCACGGCCTCGGTCATGCGTTGTTCTCCTTCGGTGCCGGGAGGCTCGGATGGTCGGTGGGGTAGATGGAGGCGACAAACCCGTAGACGGTGTCGCCGCCGCGCTCGAGTGTTGTGAACTCGTCGGCAAGATCCGCGACGCGTTTCCAGAACTCCTCGCGGCGCTCCTCGGGGATGCGGGCATGGCGGATCGTCGAGTGCGTCTCGCTGCCTTCGGTATCGATGGCTTCGTTGTGGGCCTCGATGAGGAAGCTGCGTCCGCGTGTTCCGGTGGGCATGGCGCTTTCGCCGATGACGATGACCCGCCCCACTCGACCGTAGAAGCGCTCCTCGATAGCCCTGACTTTGCGGGTGCGGACGACCTTGAGGAATCCCATCTCGACGAGTTGGTCGACGTGATACGCCATCGATGACTTCGGTCGGTCGAGCGTCTCTGCGAGTTCGGTCACCGTGGCGGCGCGCTCCAAGACGAGCGACAGGATCTGTTTGCGCAACGGGTCAGCGACGGCCTTGAGTTGGGCGGAGGTCTCAGCATGGATCTCGTCGTCGAGGTCGTAGTCGGGTGCCATACCGGAGACATTATCCGAGTATTATGGAATGATCAAGAAATTTCGGACATTACTCAATTATCTGGCCCAGGAATCGTTTGCGTCACGGATTTGGTGCTCTGGGCAGCCAAATTCGTCACGCAAACGACTGTTGGGCGTGGGGTGGGGTGGCGTGGGGTGGGTGGATGGCTGGCAGGTCGTCAGTTTTGGGAGACGCGGCCGCGCATGGCGGCGCTGGCGAGGCTGAAGCTCACTGCCGCCAACGCGAGCGTCGCGCCCACGCCTTTGGCGAGCACGCCCCACTCCCAACCCTCGGTGATCAGGCTCCGCAATCCGTCGAGCACATAGGTGACCGGGTTGTACGTGGCGATGGTCGCCAACCACCCGGTGAGCGCTTCTTTTGGTAGGAACGATGTGGTCAGGAACGCAAACGGGAAGAACAGGATGAAGCTCGAGTTCACGGCGGCGGGGTTGCCCGTCTTGAGAGCGATGGCGTAGGGGAACCCGGCGAACGCCAGCCCCCACAACGCTCCGTAGAAGAGAAAGACGATCATGCCGAGAATGCCGGTCGTGAAGCTGACGCCGACGACGAGGCCGAGCATCAATACCGGGATCGTGAGCATCATCACGGCCATCAGGTCGGCGGCCATCAGACCGAGCAATAGCGCAGGTCGTCGGATCGGTGTGAGCAGCAGACGATCGAAGTAGCCGCCTTGGATGTCGGTGACCAGCGCACTTGCTCGTGACACACCGGTGACGGCGAAGATGATCGAAACCGGAAGCTGGAATGCCTTGAAGTCCGTCACCACGCCCGATTGCTCGGCGAAGTCCTGCAATGCGCCAATGTTGACGACGAAGAAGAAAACCGGGACGATCAGCGCCGGAATGAAGAACTCCGGTTCGCGGAACACGCTGCGGCAGGCGCGCTTCGCGACCGTCCTGAGGTCATGGAAGATCGACGACTTCCGGGCGAGCGGCTCATGTGCTTGGAATGTCGTAGTCATTGTCCCGCTCCCTTCGAGTCGATGCTGGCTGTCTCGTCGTCGGATGTGACGTGGCTCTCGGCGAGATGGGCACCGGTCACCTGCAGGAACACGTCGTCGAGTGTCGGCGTGCGAAGTGTGAGCGACCGCACACCGGCGCCGCTGCCCTTCAGTGTGACTGCGACGTCGGCGATCACGGCGGCACCGTTGGCCGACGACACGGTGAGTTCGTTCTCGCGGATGTCGAGGTCGTCGACGCCGGTGATGGCGCGCAGCTCGCTCTCGACCGAGTGCACATCGCCGTCGACTTCAGCGACGATGACGTCTTTGCCGATCGCTTGCTTCAGCGCCACGGGGGTTCCCTCGACCTCGAGCTTGCCGTGCGAGATGATGCCCACGCGGTCGGCGAGCTCGTCGGCTTCCTCGAGGTACTGCGTGGTGAGGAAGATGGTCATGCCCTCTTCGCTGTTCAACTTGCGCACCTCGTTCCACACGGCGGTGCGGCTGGCTGGGTCGAGCCCGGTGGTCGGTTCATCGAGGAACAGAATCTGCGGCTTGTGGATGAGCGCCATGGCGAGGTCGAGCCGACGCTTCATGCCGCCCGAGTACGACTCGACACGGTCGTCGATGGCCGATCCGATGTCGACGAGGCCGATCACATCACTCATCCGGCTGGCGATGTTGGGCTTGCTCAACCCGTACAGCTCACCTTGCAAGTGCAGCATCTCGCGACCGGTCTGCTTGCCGTCGATCGAGCTGTCCTGCAGCGCCACACCGATTCGCAGGCGAATGTCGCTCGCCTGCGATGCGACGTCGAACCCACCAACACTGGCGCGTCCCGATGTCGGGCTGAGCAGCGTGCACAGCATCTTGACCATGGTTGACTTGCCGGCGCCGTTCGGCCCGAGGAACCCGTAGATCTCGCCTGGCTGCACGGCCAGGTCGACGCCTGCGACGGCCTCGTTGTCGCCAAAGACGCGACGCAGGTCGTGCGCCTCAATTGCTGCTGCCATGTCGTGCCTCTCGTTGCTGTTCACGTGCTCATCGTCGGTGGGAACCAGAGTCCGACACCGCTGAGCGGACGTGTCGGTGATCATAGAGACGCGCGCTCACTGGGTTGCGGTGAGAATGGGGGTGCACAGGTCACCCACAAACTCATCGTTTCGGGTTGACTGCAGTGGTTGCACTGTGCGTGTCGGTGGGACGAGAACTCACTCTCGACCGAGTTCGGTGGCTCCTGCTGCGTCGTGATCAACGTCTTGGTCGGGCACCAGATCGACAGTCACTCGAATCAAGTCGCCCTGGTAGGTGTTGGGTCCGAGGTGGCGGCCAGTGCCGTCGTAGTCGGCGACGGTCGTCCCGCGGTCGAGGCCGATGTCGAGGCCGGACCACGAGATCATCAACCAGAAGATCTGGTCGGTCTCCATCTCGCCCGATGGTTCGCCGTCGATCAGCAACGTGCCGACGCCGTGCGGGAACGGCCCATCGCCGGCCCGCTGCATGCGGAACCCGAGCGTGGTGGCGCCCGCGGGAATTGATTGCGCCGAGGTGACCAGTTGGTGGGTTCCGCCGATGTTGAGGTCGTGGACCAGGTGGCCGTCGCGGACGAAGAGCGAGTAGCCACACGTCGCGTCACCGTGTGCAATCAGGACGCCGTCGCGGTTCCCGGCAGCACCGGATGGATTGACGTGTGCCGTGATCTCGTAGCTCCGACTCCGCAGGTCGGGTGCCACTTCCGATGGCACGTGGCCCATGCCCGACCAGAACGTGAAGTTGGTGCGAGCACCTGCGTGGCGTGCGGCGTTCTCCGCGAAGCGTTCACCGAACCGATCGTCGAGCGGCAGCACCTGGTTCTCGCGTGCCTCGTTCCACCACAACGCCTGCATGTCCGCAAGACGTTGTGGCTGTTCGGCCGCGAGGTCGTGGACCTCGTTGAAGTCGTTCGCGAGGTCGTACAACTCCCACACGTCGTCGTCGAATGATGTTCCTGGCTGGTGGTAGGCGACTGCCTTCCAGCCGTCGTTCCAGATGCCGCGGTGGCCGAACATCTCGAAATACTGCGTGGTCTTGCCCGTCTCGACGTCTGCCTCATTGAGCGTGGCGGCAAGACTGACACCGTCGAAGTTGGCCGAGTCGACGGCAATGCCGAGGAGTTCGAGCACCGTTGGCGCGACGTCGTTGACGTGGCAGAACTGATGGCGCAGCGAGCCGGCCTGCGCGCTGCCAAGCAGCCGTTCCGGTGCGGCGACGACGAGCGGATCACGGACGCCGCCGCTGTGGGTGTTCTGCTTGTATCGCTTCAAGGGTGTGTTGGCGGCCATCGCGAACCCGTGCGGAAAGTTCGAGTGCGTGTCGGGACCACCGATGTCGTCGATGCGGGCGAGCTTGTCGTCGATCGATTCCTTGACCATGTTGAACGGACCCATCGCGTTGACGAATCCGAGCGGGCCGCCTTCCTGACTGGCGCCGTTGTCTGACATGACCATGACGATGGTGTCGTCGAGCATTCCCGTCTGTTCCAAGGTGTCGAGCAGGCGTCCGAGGTGTTGGTCGAAATGGTCGAGCATCGCGGCGTAGGCGCCGGCGAGTCGAGCGAACAACCGCTGTTCATCAGCGGAGTGCTCGTCCCATGCGTTCACGCCGAGGTTGCGGTCGGGGAGCTCGGTGCCCGCTGGGACGATGCCGAGATCGATCTGGGCGGCCAGCCGGTCGGCCCTCGTGTGATCCCATCCCTTGCTGAAGATGTCGGTGTAGTGGTCGATCAGATCGACGGGTGCCTGGTGCGGTGCATGGCAGGCGCCGGGGGCGAGGAGCAGGTACCACGGGTCGTCCGGGGTCGCCGCGAGGTGGCTCGTGACATAGCCGATCGCGTTGTCGACGAGATCTGCAGTGAGGTGATACCCCGAGGCATGATCGCCGGGAGCTGCGATGTGGGTGTTGTCGCGGACAAGTTCGGGGGAGTACTGGTCGGTCTCGGCGTCGAGGAATCCGTAGAAGCGGTCGAAGCCCCGCCCGAGTGGCCAACCGTCGAACGGCCCGGTCGGCCCAGTTTGAGTGAGCGGCGTGCAGTGCCACTTGCCGACCATGTAATTGCGGTAGCCGTGGGGGCGGAGGAGTTCGGACAGCAGGGGAGTGTCGGCCGCGATTTTGCCACGGTACCCCGGGTAGCCACTGTCGAAATTCGACAGGCAGCCCATGCCGACGGCGTGATGATTGCGCCCGGTGTGCATGGAGGCCCGTGTGGTCGAACACATTGCCGTGGTGTGGAAGCCGGTGTAGCGCAGCCCGACGTCGGCGAGCCGGTCGATGTTCGGTGTGGCGACCTCGGAGCCGTAGCAACCGAAGTCAGCGAACCCGACGTCGTCGAGCAGGACCAGCAGCACGTTGGTCCGGCCGGCGGGCGGCTTCGGTGCGTTCGGCCAGTGCGGCGTCGATTCCGTGACGGTGTTGCCGATCGTTCCTTCGAACTCGCTCATCACCCGACCGTAGTGACCCCACCGAGTTACGTCTGGGGTCAGGCCCCTTTCGTAACTATTTAGCTCGTGCCGCTCGCCAGCCGGTCGGCGTACTCCTCGGCGGTGATCGTGCCGCCGGCTTCGTCAGCGAGTCCTTGCTGGTTGGCAGGCAAGAATGGCTGGATCATGTCGATCCGCTTCCACGCAGCCACGGGTTGAGATCCGTCGGCAGCGGGAACGTATTGCGAGGTGTCGCGACGTTCGTGGGGGTGGATGTAGCGAGCGCAGTTCGGGAACGTCTGCGCCACCGTTGCCCGCACGACCAGCTGTGCACCCGGCCAGTGAGCGAGTGTCGCGTCGTCGTCGACGAGTTCGGCCGTCGCTTGGATTCGCAGTCGGCGCGGCGTCTCCATGTCGATGAACAACATGCCGATCTTGGCGCTTGCCTCGATGTTGCCCATCGAGAGGTACATGCCGTTGCCGTCATAACTCGGGAACTCGACGGTCTGATCATCGACCACGCGGACCAGGCCGACAGGCCCTCCCTTGTAGGACACGGTTGGCCATCCGCTGGCGTCGACCGTCGACAGAAAGAAGAAGTCGCGTGACTCGATGAACGTGCGGTTGTCGTCGTCGATCGTCTCGTTGAAGATCGTCGCCTCGAAGGCCGCGGCCAGGTTGCTGGTGTCGAATCGTTCCTGCAGCGCGCGCTGCTCGT
>JAJCXU010000502.1 GCA_029263275.1 Ilumatobacter sp. | reverse complement strand
TCGCGCCGTTGACACCACTTGCCCGAACGGTGAGATCACCAGGCTCGGCTCCCGCTGAAGTCGGTGCAGCGGAGCTGTTGTTCAGCGAGCGCAGCGTCACGTTGGCGCCAGCGAGGAACGCCGGGACCGATGGATAGCTGCTCGAGACCTCGGACCTGACACCAGCAGACCCCGACCCGGCGGGCTTGGTGTTCGGATCGCCAAAGACGAATGAGGCGACGCCGGTTCCTCCGGCGCTCTGGCGGGCGCTGATACCGACGCCGTTGACGGCGACCGCCTCGCTGCGGACTCCGGCGTTGAACCCGGTAGCGGTGAGGCCGGTACCGCCACCGAAATTGATGTTGGTCACTTCGAGCGCTGGCGTCGATGATGCTGTGGGCAAGATCGACCCGGTCAGCGACGTTCTGCTGTTGACGAGATTGCTGGTGTTCTTGTTGACCGGCTCAGCGACGGCGGCCGCCGGTCGGCTGCCGGTCGCTGATGCGATCGTTCCGACTGCCGCGGCGATGCCGCCGCCCAGCACCAGGCGCCGCCGTGAGATATGTGTTGTGTCACCGGTGGACGCTGCCGCAGCGGTCGGCCCCACTGCCTGTTGCAGCTGGTCGACGGTGGCCTGCAATGCCAGGTTCTCCGCCTCGAGGCGGTCGAGCCGCTCCGTCAGGTCGCCAACAGGGTTTGCAGTTCCGTCCATCAGAGCACTGTAGGAATCGGCGCCGGGGTGATGTGGGGAATTGCGCAGCCTCTGGGACCCGAGCGGTTCGTACCGCAGCGGATCGGGGTCCGGCCCTCAGCGGCGCGGGAGCCGACTCGACATTGCCGCGCCGCCGAGCGCGAACCCGATCGCCACGATGAAGACCAGTGTGAAGCTGCCGGTCAAGTCAGCAATCAACCCGCCGAGCTGCGGCGACGTCACCTGGGCGACGCCGAACGCAAACGTTGCGGCAGCGAAGCTCGGTCCGAATGCCTCGGCGCTGGTGTTGCGCACGACGTACCCGATCACGACGGACGGCAGGCCACCGAACATCAGGCCGATGATGATCGACCCAACGATCACCACCGCCACGACGCCACTAAGGATGCCAACGAGCGCTGACGCGAAGACACAGAACCCGACGACGAGGGTCGTGCGCTCGCCGATGCGATCGGCGATGACGCCCATGAGGATGCCACCGGCCACAGCCCCGAGCCCAACGAGCGTGAACATCGTCGAAGCCAGGCTCTCGGTGTACCCCGCGTCGTCTTCCAGTCGTGATGTCAGGAACGAGACGGCAATCAGGTAGCAGAATCCATAGGCGGTGTAGGCGCCGGTGATTGCGACCCATCCCGGCATCTGTCGGAGGGAGCCGAACCCAGCGCCGCCGCCCTTCTTGCCGCTGGGGGCATTCTCCCGATGCCGCAAGAACAGCAGGATGGCGATGACGGCCACGATGCCGAGTGCCAGGTCGATGCGGTAGACGTCGCGCCAGGCCTCGTCACCGGACCGTTCGCGCACGACGCGGGCAATTTGGCCGGTGAGGACGATGCCGGTTCCGACCCCTCCACCGACGGCACCGACGGCAAGGCCGCGTCGGTTCTCGCCGACGGCGCGGGCGGCAATGGCTGGTGACGGCACCCAGATCAGCGCGCCACCGAACCCCATGGAGAACAGTGCGAGACCGAGGAACGCAGCATTCGGTGCCACAGCGGCGCCGGCGAGGCCGGCCAGCGAGAAGACGAAGCCGCTCCGGAGAACGGTCAGCAGTCGGTATCGCGTCGTGAGTGAGGCCACCACGAAGGTGCCGACGAGGTAGGCCAACACGTTGGTCGTACCCAGGAGGCCTGCGACCGTGTTCGAGTGATCGAGATCGTTCCGGATCGCGGGGAGCAAGACGCTGTAGGTGAATCGGCCGAAGGCCTGTGCAACAACGGCGCCCAACCCAACGAGAACGACGGTGGCCCATCCACTGGCTGTACGCACTGTGTGATCGTGACGAACAGACCGAGCCAGCGACGAGTCGGAGTCAGACGATCTCGGTGAGGCGTTCCCACATCGCGGCGACATGTGTCGATGTGGTCGCCCGTGCACCGATCGAAATCCGCATCACGGAGCGGCCATCGAGCACTGTGCGAGTGAAGAGGCCGATGCCCGCCGCATTTGCCGCCTCGGTCAGGGCGTCGGTGTCAGCGTTGGCCTGCTCGATCGAGTCGGATCGACGAGCGATGCACAGCAGGTTGAGGGGGTGTGGAGCGACGATGTCGAACCGGTCATCGGCAGTCACGCGTGCGGCGAGCTGTTGGGTCAGATCGACGTGGCTGCGGATCATCTCCTGTACGGGCGCGACGCCGTCGGTGCGGAGCGAGAACCAGAGCTTGAGGGCGCGGAACCGCCGACCGAGTGGGATGCCCCAGTCGCGGTAGTCGATTGCGGCACCCGACTGTGCAGCTTCGGACGCCAGGTACGGCGGAAGGATGCTGAGCGCACTGATCAGCGCCGCGCGGTCGGCCGTCCAGAACAGGTTGCAGTCGAAGTTGATCCCCATCCATTTGTGCGGGTTCGTCGTGTATGAATCGGCCACGTCGAGGCCGGCGTTGACCCAGCGGTGCTCCGGCGTCAGCGCGGCGATCCCGGACATCGCGGCGTCGACGTGGACCCACATGCCATGTGCGTGGGCGATCTCGGCAATCGCTGGTGTCGGGTCGAACGCCATCGACGAGGTCGTGCCGTGCGCGGCGACGACGAAGAAGGGCACGAGACCGGCGGCGAGGTCGGACTCGATCATGGTGGCGAAGGCGTCCGGTCGCATTGCGAAGTGCTCGTCGTGCGGAACGACTCGCATGTTGTCGGTACCGATCCCCGCGATCCGAAACCCCTTCTCGATGCTCGAGTGAGATTCCGACGTGGTGTAGCCGACAAGTTTGGTCGTGTCGCCCGACGCATTGATGGCACCGTCCGTGGCGCGCCAACGAGCTGCGAGCATCGCGGTGAGGGTCGACTCGCTCGCTGTGCCTTGGATGACTCCACCACCGGTGTCGCTCGTCGAGTGGAAACGGTCGGGCAAGCCCAACAGCTCCTGCATCCAGTCGAGCATCAGCGTCTCGAGTTCGGTGGCCGCTGGCGAGGTGACCCACGCCATGGCGTTGATGCCCAACCCCGACGACATCAACTCGCCGAGGATCGATGGGTAGGTGATGTTCGACGGGTACCACGCGAAGAAGTCAGGATGCTGCCATTGCGTCAGGCCCGGGACGATGATGCGTTCCATGTCGGCCATCACGTCCGCGAACGACTCTGGAATGGCCGGTGGGTGCTCGGGGAGCTGTGCTCGGATGTCACCCGGGTTGACCTTGGGGAACACCGGTCGTTCGCCGGGGCCATCGATGTAGTCGGCGATCCAGTCGACCATCGCATGCCCGTGCTCGCGAAACTCATCTGGCGTCATGACAGCAGGGTAGAGCGCTTCGAATCGATGGGCCTCCTCGTCGAGGATGACGCCGGAGTGAGCCAGGTCGTCCGCTCGGATGATGGCCGCCAGCCCGCTGGTTGATGCGGTCAGGGCCGGCGAGGTTCAAGATGGGTACATGCCCGAGGTTTCCGGACTCACTGCATCGCCCTCAGCCGTGGCGGTACCAACCGGTGCAACCGAACGGATCGGCAGCCTCGACATGATTCGCGGGCTCGCGGCGCTCGGCATTCTCGTGATGAATGCGGTGTCATTCGGCCTCGACGATGCCGCCTATTCGAACTTGGCAGAGGGCGGCAGCCGGACGCCAATCGACTGGACGATCGGCGTGCTGGCGCGAGTGTTCGTCGACGAGAAGATGATGGCGGTCTTCTCGCTGTTGTTCGGTGTCGGCATCGTGATGTTCGTCGAACGTGCCAGCGCGAAGGGTCGCCGATCGATCTGGCTCAGTCTGTGGCGAAATCTGCTGTTGCTCTTCGTCGGTCTTGCGCACACGTTCGTGTGGGGCGGCGACGTGCTGTCGCTCTACGCGATCTGCGCCCCCTTCGTCCTGCTGCTGCGCAACCTCCCGACGAAACTGCTGTTGTTCCTCGGTGTCGTCTTCGCGACCGCGCCGGCGG
>JAJCXU010000501.1 GCA_029263275.1 Ilumatobacter sp. | reverse complement strand
GCCAAGGGCGAAGGCGGCGGACAGGAAGTGGACGCGACCACGAACGGCTGCTGAACCGCCATGCGGTGTTGCGCGGCTCCGAGACGGGACCAAGCACAGCGGCGCGCGGCCACAGTGCCTCGGTTGCGGCCATGATCGCGGCAGCTTCTTCGTCGGTCGGAACCGTTGACCCTGACACGCTGAATGACGCACTCACGCCAGACACACTACGCCGCGTCGCTCTCTGCACCCTCGTCGCCGACGGACCAGGTGGCACGGCTTGGTCGGGTCACGATGGTGCCGGCGACCTGATCGTGGAAGGTACGCCGCGAGATGTTGGTGAGTGCCAAGAGGAATCCCGCGAAAAGGATGGGTGAAAAGACTGCCCGAACAACGAAGCGCGTGAACGCATGCGGCCGGTCGACGAACTCGCCGTTCGTCACGTTCACCACGGTGGTCGACATGATGCGATTGCCGAACCACTGCCCACGGCGAGCAATCGCGGCCGCGTAGGCCCACGCGGCGACGCCGAGGCCCACAGCAAGCAAGAGCACCGCCAACAGCCGCAAGATCCCGGAGCCAGCGAACAACAGCGCCAGCCCCGGAAGCAGCGCGAGCGTGGTGATGATGGTGTCGATCATCCAGCCGCCGACCCGTGAACCGAATGAGGCGAACTCGGGATCGAAGTTGATTGCACCGGTCGACTTCACCACCACGGCGGCGACATCGCCGGGGCGCTCGAGATCGCGTGGGTCCGTGAGCGGCGCGTTCGGGTCGACCGCGCCGCCTTCGTCGGCGAGTTGTCCGAGCAGGTCACTCAAGTCTGACGACGTGGTCCGTGGGACCGCCTCGACGTCGCGGCGCGGCGCTGGCGCTGCTTCGCTACCGGGCTCCGCCGGCGCGGGTGGAGACGCGGCGGGCTCTGCTGGAGCGGGTGCGGAGGGGACAGATGCTGTGGGCACCGGTGCTGCGGGCGCCGGTGCTGCGGGCGACGAGCCGACGGCCGCGTCGGGGGCGGGGCGAAGCGGCGCTCCCGGTGGGGGCGGCGGTGGCGGCGGCGGGGCCGACTCCACTGCGGGTACTGGCGGAGGTACTGGCGGAGGTGCTGGTGGGGGTGGGGGTGGGGGCGGGGGCGGGCCACCAGCAGCAGGAGGCGGTGGTGGCGGCGGCGGTGAGCCACCAGCAGCAGGAGGCGGTGGTGGCGGCGCCGGCGAGCTCATGGACGAGAGCGTGTCACAACGGGACGTTGCCGTGCTTGCGCCTCGGGAGTTCCTCACGCTTGGTCGACAGCATTCGCAGTCCTGCCACCAGCTTGCGGCGGGTGTCAGCGGGGTCGATCACGTCATCGATGTAGCCACGCTCGGCGGCGGCATACGGGTTCGCGTACTTCTCGGTGTAGTCGGCAACGAGTTCGGCGCGCCGCGCTGCGGGGTCGGCGGCTTGCTGCAGTTCGCGTCGGTAGACGATCTCGACGGCACCCTGCGGCCCCATCACGGCGAGCTCGGCGGTGGGCCAGGCAAATGCGAGGTCAGAGCCGATCGACTTCGAGTCCATGACGACGTAGGCGCCGCCGTAGGCCTTGCGAGTGATGACAGAAATGCGCGGCACCGTTGCTTCGCAGTAGGCGTAGAGCAGCTTGGCGCCGTGACGGATGATGCCGCCGTACTCCTGGTCGACGCCGGGCAGGAAGCCGGGAACGTCGACGAAGGTGATCAGCGGAATGTTGAACGCGTCGCATGTGCGAACGAAGCGGGCGGCCTTCTCGGCTGACTCGATGTCGAGCACGCCAGCGAGAATCTTGGGCTGGTTGCCGACGACGCCGACGGGCTTGCCGTCGATGCGGGCAAAGCCGCAGATGATCGATTTCGCGAAGTGCGGGAAGTACTCGAAGAATTCGCCGTCGTCGACGCAGCTCCGGACGATGTCGGCCATGTCGTACGGCAGGTTCGGGCTGTCCGGCAGGATGTCGCGCAGCTCGGGGCAGTCACGATCGGGGTCGTCGGTGCAGTCGTCGGTCGGTGGCTCTTCGAGATTGTTCGCCGGCAGGAACGACAGCAAGAAGCGGACGTCGTCGAGGCAGGCCTTCTCGTCGTCCGCGACGAACGTGGCGACACCCGATTTGCTCGCGTGGCTCATCGCGCCGCCGAGTTCTTCGAGGGTGACGTCTTCGCCGGTGACGGTCTTGACCACGTCGGGGCCGGTGATGAACATGTGGCTGGTCTCGCGAACCATGAAGATGAAGTCGGTCATGGCCGGTGAATAGACGGCGCCACCGGCGCACGGGCCCAGGATGACCGAGATCTGCGGGACGACGCCGGAGGCGAGCACGTTGCGATGGAAGATGCCGCCGTAGCTGGCGAGGCTGACCACACCTTCTTGGATGCGGGCGCCGGCACCGTCGTTGAGGCCGATCAGCGGCGCGCCGACCTTGAGCGATAGGTCCATCAGCTTGTGGATCTTCTCGGCGAACACCTCGCCGAGCGCGCCGCCAAAGACGGTGAAGTCCTGTGAGAACACGAAGACCTTGCGGCCGTCAACCGTGCCCCAGCCCGTGATCACACCGTCGGTGTAGGGGCGTTCCTCGAGGCCTGACGCCTGCGCGCGGTGTCGTGCGAGCAGGTCGAGTTCATGGAATGAGCCGTCGTCGAGGAAGTAGTCGATGCGCTCGCGAGCGAGCATCTTCCCCTTCTCGTACTGGCGGTCGATCGAACGTTGAGATCCGGCGTTGTGTGCGTCCTCGCGGCGCCCAGCGAGATCGTCCAGTTTTTCTTGCATCGTCACGGTCGGAAACCTAGCGCGGCCCATGGACAAGCAAGAATGCATCGATGAGCGAATCGTCGGACACAGCGACACCTGCCGACATCCCGTTCGATCTCCCCATCCAGCCACCCGTTAAGCCGATGCTTGCCAAGTTGGCACGCAAGATCCCTGACGGCGACGGCTGGCTCTTCGAACCCAAGTGGGATGGGTTCCGTTGCGTCGTGTTTCGCGATGGGGACCGGCTCGAACTGGTCAGCCGGAATCTCAAACCGCTCTCGCGATATTTTCCCGAACTGGCCGCACCGTTGCTCGCTGGTTTGCCCGAACGCTGCGTCGTCGACGGTGAAATCGTCGTTGCCGAAGGCGCTGGAAACGGACTCGACTTCGATGCACTGCTCCAGCGCATTCATCCGGCGAAGTCGCGCGTCGACCGGTTGGCAGCCGAGACCCCGGCGGAGTTCGTTGCGTTCGACATCCTCGCTCGCGACGATCAGTCGTTCGTCAACCGTCCAATGATCGAGCGACGTGCGTTGCTCGTCGATGCGCTCACACCCAACGATGTCGTCCATGTCACACCGGCCACCACCGACCGGTCGGTCGCCGACGACTGGTTCGGGCGCTTCGAAGGGGCGGGCCTCGATGGCATCATCGCCAAGCCCGTCAACGGAACGTACGAGCCGGCCAAACGAGCGCTGGTCAAGGTCAAGCATCAGCGCACCGCGCTGTGTGCCGTGCCGGGCTACCGGGTGCACAAGGACGGCAACGGGGTGGGCTCGCTGCTCCTCGGCCTGTTCGACCGCGACGGCGACATGCATTCGGTTGGTGTTGCGGCGGCGTTCTCCGTCGTCCGACGTGCCGAGCTCCTCGAGGAACTTGAGCCGCGGACGCACGATGCGCTCGTCGATCATCCATGGCGCGGATGGGCGGACTGGCAGGATGAACAGCGCGCCACGACCGGGACCGGGTCTGGGTCTGGGTCTGGGTCTGGGTCTGGATCTGGATCTGGATCTGGGTCTGGATCTGGATCTCGAAAGGTGGTGTCGACGCAGGGCGGCAGCCGGTGGAACGCCGGCAAAGACCTCTCGTTCGTCCCGCTCGCGATGGGCCTCGTTGCCGAGGTCACGTTCGGCCAACTCGAAGGCGGGCGATTCCGTCACGGCGTGTCGTTCGTCCAGTGGCGACCAGACGTCACGCCAGCTGAGTGTCGCTACGACCAACTCGACGTGGCCACACCTGTCGACTTCCACGACTTCATCGCAGGTGCATCCGCCGACTGACAGCGCTCACGTTCTGCCCTCCGCCCGGCGGTACAGGGCTAGTTGGGAACAGAGGTGGTGGTCTCGATCGGGACGAGAATCGCCTCGGGCACGGTGATCGACGTCGTCGGTGCCGTGCCGTCGACGGTGGCGATGGAGATGGCGATCGGATCACTGCGCACGAGGCCGGCGGCCGTGTCGGCGTTGACCTGGAGCAACCAGTCGCCCGCGACCTCGATGGGGAGACCTGCCGCGGCGGTGCGGACAGCGCGTCCTGTTCCGGTCAGCGGTACCGGCTGCACGATGGCGCCACTGACGCCGTCGACCGGTGGTGTGAAGACGACCTCGAGGACGCTGATGCCGTCCGCTGGTGCGTCGACGACCACTTCGAGGCCGTTCAAGCCGACTCGGTCGCTGGTGAGCTTGACGGTGACGTCGAGGACGGTGGTTTCACCGTCGGCGACCTGCACTCGGCGTTCGATCGAATAGTCGATCGATGGCGAGGTGTCGACGTTGACCGGCGTGAGCGCGAGCAGCCACGAACTCGCGAGCAGCGTCACCAGACCAATCGCTGCCTCGGTACCGAAGGCGCGCCGGAGCCGGTCGGCCATCGGCACGGTCATCTCGTGGGCGCGCGCGAGGCGTTGTTGCGCGAATTGGCGAGCCGACAGCCCGATGAAGACCATGGCGGCGACCAACACGACCTTCAACACGGTGACCCGTCCGTGGCCGTTGTTGAAGAGGTTGCCGCCATCGAGGCGGAACATCTGGCCAAGACCGGTGACGATGGTGACGACGATCGCGAGCACCGAGATGCGAGCGAATCCGCGGACGGCGTGGACGAGGTCCTCTTCGCCGGGACCCGACAGCACGACCCGTGCGAGCAGGATCACGCCGCCGACCCAGACGGCCATGGCCAACGCGTGTGCGATGCCAAGCAGCACACCGACGGCAGCAAGATCGCCGTCGACGCGGCCGACGCCGATCATCGCCACGGCCAACGCGGGCAATCCGAGCGCAGCCATCTGCGTGACCGGGTCGATGACGCGGTCGGGCCGGAACGCAGCCCAGGCAGACGCGATGACGAAGATCAGCCGCAGCAGCGCGGCTCGGCCCGACCAGCCGGCGTCGAGCAGGTCCATCCACGCCCCAGGGCTGAAGCCAGACCCGAGCGATGAACCCGAGACCGCAGCCGCGGCCGCAGAGGTGAACAGGAGTGTTCCGATCAGCGCAAAGACCCACGCGGACCGAAGGAACCGCACCGTGATGAGGTATTCAACGCCCTCCGGCCATGCCGCCGCGATCACGATGAGTGCGCCGAACACCGCGGCGATGCCGAGCGTGGACAACACCCGACCGAGCCAGAGCGGCCCCTTGCCAGTGTCGACGCGATTCAGGTCGATGATGACCGAGTCGGATGTGTCGGCACTCCCTGCGGCGGGTGTGGCCGTTCCGTCCGTCGTGGTCGTGCCTTCCAAGGTGGACGTCGTGGCGTCGTCGGTTTCGACCGCAACCGTTGTGGGAGCCGGATCCGCTTCGATCGAGAACGAGATCTGCGCGCTGCCGTTCGGTTCATCGTCGTCGTCGCTGACCCGCCAGGTGGCGACGCACAGCCCCTTGGGGAGGCCCGGCGCAGGAATCTCGACGGTCATCATCCTCGAGTTGCCACTCAATGTCGGCGCAGGAAGGATGTACGGCTCGGCGTTGCACTCGACCGAAACGATGCGGAGTTCGCCGACTTCTTCGGTGAAGGTGAATACGATCTCGGCGGGCGAGGTGGCCAGCGTCGCGCCGTCGGCGGGCTCCGACTTGATGACCTCGTTCTCGGCGAGGGCGGTACCGGGCGCGAGGCCGAATGCACCGACGAAGCCGATCAGGACGAATGCCAGACCGAACCGGACCGACCGCCCGAACCCCGTTCCGAGCCGCCGCGAAACGGAGGTGGACGAGGACGTCAGGGATCGGGCCGACGGTCGTCGGCCGCGGAGAACAGGTGTGGGCTCGTTCACAGGTGGACGAGGCTACTGCCAGCCCAGCGCCAAGGGTGTGAGGCCCGCGCTGAGAGTGGCCACGCGGCCGCGCTGACGCTCACGCGGGCGTGACGCGGCAGGCGGGAACGTCCATGGCCGTTGCCAGGTCGTCGCGCCCGAGGGTGAGTTCGAGGATGGTGGTTTGCAGCGCCCCGAACTGTTCCGAATCGCTGGTCGGCGTTGTTGCGAGGCTGGTCCACTGAGCTGCTTGGTCGGCAGTGTTCTGCACGAAGGCGCGGTGATCGTCGTCGAGGTCATCTGGTGATTGCAGCGCCCGTGCCGCATCAGCCTCGCGAGTGAGTACGTCGGCCACCGCGCGGGCGAAGGTCGCCACGCCGGCGTCGTCGACGGGGTCGGCCACGGCCTCGCGTTCGGCGCTGCTCGCCACACAGATGGCGGTGAGCTCAGCTCGATAGTCCGCAGGGTCGGTGGCCGGCGCAGCATCGCTCGCACAGCCCGCCAACACTGTTGCCGTCGCACTCACAGCGAACAACGCCGCGGCTCGGGTCAAGCGGTCTGCGTACGACATCACCCCACTGTATGAGCGGTCGAGCACGCGGTGGGCTCACCGTCGATGGTGCTGCGCCCGCGAACCTCTATCGTGACCGCAATGGCCACCCAGTCGCTGTACCGCCGCTATCGGCCCCGACGCTTCAGTGAGGTCCGGGGTCAAGACCATGTCGTCAAGGCGCTTCGGACGTCCGTCGCCGAAGGCCGCGAAGGACAGGCGTACCTGTTTTCCGGGCCACGCGGCACCGGAAAGACCACGTCGGCGCGCATTCTCGCCAAGGTGCTCAACTGCACCAACGTCCAAGACGGCGAACCGTGTTGTGAGTGCGAGTCGTGTCTGTCGGTCGAACGCGGTACGAGCTACGACGTGCACGAACTCGACGCGGCGAGCAACAACGGCGTCGACTCGATGCGTGATCTGATCGACAAGGCGTCACTCGGGACGCCCGGCCGCCACAAGGTGTACATCCTCGACGAGGTGCACATGCTGACCAAGCCCGCTGAGGCGGCGCTGTTGAAGACACTCGAAGAGCCGCCACCGCACGTGGTGTTCGTACTCGCCACGACCGACCCGCAGAAAATGTCGGACACCATTCGGAGCCGTACGCAGCACCTCCAGTTCCATCTGCTTGCTGCCGACACGCTGCAGCAGCACGTGCGGTGGGTTGCCGAGGATGCCGGGCTGGTCGTGTCCGACGCTGCGATCGAGCAGGTCTTGGCCCAAGGCGCCGGGTCAGCGCGTGACGCGCTGTCGGCACTCGAACTGGTGGCCAATACCGGTGGCGACGGCGCCGAGACGGTGCCCGTCGAAGAATTCGTCGAGGCGATGATCGAGCGCGACCCCGGCAGGGCGCTGAAGATGGCGGCCGGGGCAATCGGCTTGGGCCGCGACCCGCGCACGGTGACCGAAGAGTTGATCGGATTTCTGCGCAACGGCTTCTTGTCGATCATGGCGCCCGACCTGGTGCAGCTGCCGTCCGATCGTGTGGCCGCTCTGTCCGAGCAGTCACAACGACTCGGTGCTGCCGGCCTCGTTCGCGGCATCGAGCAACTCGGCGAGGCGCTGACCGAGATGCGCCACGCACCCGACCCGCGTGTGCTGCTCGACGTGGCCATCGTGAAGCTCACCTCCGATGCCGCTGCCTCCGGAGACGCAGGCGCAGCGGTCGGCGCATTGACCGCCCGAGTGGCCAAGCTCGAAAAGCAGTTGGCCGACGGCGTTCCCGCTGCTGCTGCTGCTCCCGCTCCTGCTGCTGCTGCTCCTGCTCCTGCTCCTGCTCCTGCTCCTGCTGCGACGCGCTCGCCTGCCGCGGCTGCAGCTCCGGCCCCCGCCCCGGTCGATGAACCGCCGCGCGATGCAACGACTGGCCGCGCCGCCATCGGCGGACGGGTCCGGAAGGAACAGCCCGCAGCCGCGGCACCCAAGCCAGCGCCGGCCGAGACTGCAGCGCCTGCCCCTGCGCCAGCTGCACAGCAACCCGAATCCACACCGCCGCAAGAAGCACCAGCACCCGAGCTGGCCACGGCGGCCGCGCCAAGCGACGTCGCGATGAGCCAGGCGATGTGGGACGACAGCGTCAAGCCCGGCTTGCGTGGCATGACCCGGGCAGTGTTCTCGCCAGCAACGTATGTGTCGAACACCGACACCGTGCTGACGTTGTCGCTGCCCAATCCAGCCCATCGCGACAAGTGCGAACAGCACCGCCCCGCGGTGGAAAAAGCGCTGAGTGCCGCCGCTGGGAGTCCGGTGACGCTCGAACTCGTCGTCACCGGTGGCGGTGGCGGCGCACCGAGCTCCGGCAGTCCAACAGGCGGCCCCGCCGCAACGGCAGCCCCCGCACCGTCGGCCGAGCGAGCACCTGCCGCTGCACCGGTTGCCGACGAGCCACCGATGGATCCCGGACACCCGGCGGCAAGTCCGCAGGCCGACTCCGCGATGGACGACAGCGACGTTCCGCCGGTCGCTGCACAGCGGCCGACCGAGTCGCCGCGCCGCGCCGCCGAACGCAAGGCGGCCGAGGCAGCGGCGAACGGCACGACCGTTCCGTCCGACGACGATCTTCCGGTGGCGGCCGTGGCCGACATCCAGGTGTTGCCCGAAGACCACGAAGTCGACCTGACCGAACTGGTTGATGCGCCACCCGAGACGGTGAAGACGCCGATCGATCGACTCGCTGACGCGTTTCCCGGCTCCGTACTCGTGACCGAGACTGAGTCCTACTGATGGCATCGACCACGTACACCGCTCCGGTTCAGGCGTTGATCGACGAGTTCGGCCGGCTGCCAGGCATCGGTCCGAAGTCGGCGCAGCGCATTGCCTTCCACTTGCTGAAGGTGCCCGAGGATGATGTGGCGCGCCTTGCTCATGCCATCACGGATGCGAAGGCGCGAGTCCGATTTTGCGAGCGCTGCTTCAACGTCGCCGAGGCGACCATGTGTCCGATCTGCAACGACGACAGCCGCGACACGCACGTGCTCTGTGTCGTGGAAGAGTCGCGTGACGTCGTGGCCATCGAGAAGACCGGCGAGTTCCGCGGGCGCTATCACGTGCTGCTCGGCGCGATGTCGCCGCTCGAAGGCATCGGGCCCGAGCAGTTGAAGATCCGTGAGCTCGTTGCTCGGCTCGATCCTGAAGAGATCACCGAAGTGATCTTGTGTACGAATCCCAATACCGAGGGCGAAGTCACCGCGATGTATCTCGGTCGGCTCCTCAAGCCGCTCGGCTTGAACGTCACGCGCATCGCGAGCGGCCTGCCGGTGGGCGGCGACCTCGAGTACGCCGACGAGTTGACGCTGGGTCGTGCCCTCGAAGGCCGGCGCTCCGTCGACGAGTCCCCCTCCTGACAGAGTTGCGCATGGGGTCAGGCCCCTTTCGTAACTCTGCCGACAACCAACTGAGGCACCAACACCTCGAATCGGTAGCGGGCGGACGGGCCGATTCGGTGCGCTGGTGCCTCAGATCTTTGCGAACCTGCTGCCATCTCGGCGCTGACTCGGTGAACTGTGTGCTCTGGTTGTGTTGCGGTGTCGCGGGGGTTCTGGGACACCGCCTCGATGAGTCGGTAGCGGGCGGACGGGCCGACTCACGTCAACAGTGCCCCAGATGGTGTTGAGCGGATCGACCCAGTCTCCGACAGTGTCGAAAGTGTGGTCGCTGTGAGCCGCCCAAGCGATCTTGATGTTGCGATCACATTACGAACTCTCGCGCTGTTTGTCAACGTTTCGACACATAAGTCACCCCATCCGCCAGAATCTCGCCGAGAAGCGTCATACGGTCACGCACCGCGTTCACGGCTGACCCCTCGCCGCTGGTCGTGGCGACGGCCACGGCAATCGGCACCAGCGCTGCCAGTCCGTGGTCGACCCGAGCAAAGAAATCTCCGCGACCACGAGGCCTGAGGCCACATTGCGGTGAGTTTCCACCACACCTGTCGCGACTCAAACTCACCGCAGCCCAATCTCCGACGCTGGTTTCCGGTCGGGGCCATCCGCTGCCCACTGACTTGATGAGCGACGTTCGCCACGGAACGTCCCGAATCGACCGCGGAAACGGCATCAGGTCAAGACATGAGCAATTCACGAAGTTCTGGTCGACCGATTGCCACATCACGACTACTCTCGATTTCCGTTGGGCAAAGCGAGAAGCGGGTGAACGCACCAATGCAGACATTGCAGACGAGCGACGGCGTCAGCACACCAGAAGTGGAGCGACACCCGGGTCAGACGCGCCGCCGCCGACTGTCGCAAGTGATTGCCACCGCATCGCCGTATTGGCTGGCCGCCGCAGGTATGACCGCCACCGTTGCCTTTGCCTCGACGGTCCACGGTCGAGTGCCGTTCGGCAGCGGTGTTGCCGTCGCTCTGCTCACCGTCGCCGCCCTCGTTGATGTCTCCGAACGCCGACTCCCGGATGCCATCGTCGGCGCTGCTGCAATGGCGTTCGCTGTCTGCATCGGGCTCGAAACGGCGACGGGCAAGACGGAAGTGTCCGTGGTTGAACTGACGGCTGGTGTCGCGGCCTTCGGCGGACCGTTGTTCGTCGTGCACCTGGTGACACCGTCCGCGATGGGCTTCGGCGATGT
>JAJCXU010000500.1 GCA_029263275.1 Ilumatobacter sp. | reverse complement strand
TCGGCTCATCCATCCGACGCGGTGGTTCCGACATCACGTCGTCGACGCTCGGGTCGACCCCGAGTGCCAGTGCGAGTGCACTGTCGGTCAGCAGGTTGATCCACAGGATCTGTGTGGCGAGCAGTGGGACCGCAATGCCTTCGCCGGCAACCGCCAGTCCGAGCGGTCCGGCCGCCAAGACACCAATGATCATCACGAGCACTTCGCCGCAGTTCGAGGCCAGCAAGTACCGCAAGAACTTGCGGATGTCGGCAAAGATCTCGCGTCCTTCGCGGATCGCCTGCACGATGGTGCTGAAGTCGTCGTCGGCAAGAATCATGTCCGCCGCATCGCGGGCGACTTCGGTGCCGGCGCGACCCATCGCCACGCCGATGTCGGCCTGACGGAGCGCTGGCGCATCGTTGACCCCGTCGCCGGTCATGGCAACGATGTGACCGTTTCGTTGATAGGCCTCGACGATGTTCAGCTTGTCCTCGGGGGCGACGCGAGCGAAGACGCTGGCACGTTCGATCATCGGTCCCACGTTGGCCGCTCCGATGAGCTCGTCGCCGGCCACGACCGCATCGCCTTCGACGTTCATGCCCAGCGTTCGACCGATCGCTCGCGCCGTGCGCGGATGATCGCCGGTGACCATCACCGTCCTGACCCCGGCACGCTCCGCTTCGGCGATCACGGGCAGCACGTCGGCCTTGGCGGGGTCGGCAATTCCGACGATGCCGAGCAAGGTGAGGCCCTGTTCGTGGTCACCGTCGAGTTGGTCCGGGCGGCGGTCATGGTGGCGTCGCGCCATGGCGAGCGTGCGCAGACCGTCATCGGCGTAGTCGTTGATCACGTCGTCGATCCGACCGCGCGCGACCTCGGTGAGCTCGACGGCTCGACCTGCGCGTAGTTCGTGAGTGCAGCGCCGGACGAGCACGTCGGGCGCACCCTTCGTGTACTGCTCCCATCGCCCGTCGGGCCCCGGCCCGTGGAGCGTGGTCATCAGTTTGCGGTCCGAGTCGAACGGCATCTCGTCGACTCGATCAGGGATCGCATCAGCGATCGGGGCGGCAGCATGCTTCCGTGCGGCAACGAGCAGCGCGATCTCGGTCGGATCACCGTTCGTTGTCCACTGTTCCTCGGCGTCGCCTTCGACGGGGTCGAGTTCGAGTGATGCGTCGTTCGCGGCGACACCGGCCCGAAGCAGTTGCCAGAGGTCGTCGGCGATCGACTCGTCGGATTCATCGGTGGGCAGCGAGTCGCTCGACGCCACGGTGATCGCACCAGAGGGGACGTAGCCGACTCCGCTGACGTCGGCATCTCCCGCTGCCACGGCGAGACGAATGGCGGTCATCTCGTTGCGGGTCAGCGTTCCTGTCTTGTCGGAGCAGATCACCGAGGCCGCGCCCAAGGTCTCCACCGAGAGGAGACGCTTGACGATGGCCTGATGACCCGCCATCCGTTGCACGCCGAGCGCGAGCACCACTGTGAGGATCGCCGGCAGACCTTCGGGTACCGCGGCGACTGCCAACGACACGGCGACCAACAGGGCGTCGAGCGCGTCGGTCGACGTCGAGATGTCAGACGTGGCGAAGATCGCCCCGACGACGATCACCGCGAGCACCACCACCGTGACGCCCAGCCACTTGCTCAACTGGTCGATCTGGCGCTGGAGCGGGGTGCGATCGTTCGACGACTGCTCGATCAGGTCCGCGATCCGGCCGACTTCGGTGCGGTGCGCTGTCGCCGTGACCACCACGGTTGCACGCCCCTTCGTGACCGCGGTACCGCTGAACACCATATTGGCCCGCTCAGCCACGATGCAGTCGTACGGCAATGCTCCGATCGACTTCGCGACCGGCAGACTCTCGCCGGTCAGCGCTGCCTCCGACACCTCAATCCCGTAGTTGTTCACCACTCGGGCGTCGGCGGCGACGGCATCACCCTCGCCGAGCGTGACGATGTCACCGACGACGAGATCCGACGATGCCACGACGACGGTGCGGCCATCGCGGATGACCCTCGAGTGCAGCGCAGCGAGCCGACGCAGTGCGGCGACGGCATCAATGGCGCGTCCTTCTTGCCACACGCCGATCCATGCGTTCGCCAGCACGATGATCGCGATCACGATGCTCTCGACGGGGACGTCGTCTGCACCGGCGCTCCACCAGGCGAGCAACGACACGACGATCGCTCCCAGCAGGAGCCCGACCAGTGGGTCGGAGAACTGCGCAACGAAGCGCCGCAGCAACGTCGGCGGGTCCGTCTCGGTCAGCTCGTTCGGCCCGTCCCGTTGCAGGCGAAGGTCGGCCTCGACCGCGGTCAGACCTGTTTCGATGTCACTGCCCACACCGCTGACGGCGTCGACCGGTTCGATCGTCCATGGCCGGATCGGGGCGGCCTCCTGTGACTCAGGCACGGCCTCGCGGTCGGGAAATTCCACTCGATCAGGCGGGAGGTGCCGCGAATTGTTCGATGGCGTCGAGCGCCTCAATGGCGTATACGGACGCCGGCCCGCCGCCCATGAGCACCGCCACGCCGATTGCCTCGTGGACTTCCTCCGGCGTTGCACCCGCTCTGAGCGCGGCATGCGCGTGCAAGGTGATGCACCCGTCGCACCTGGATGCAATCCCGATCGCCAGCGCCATCATCTCCTTTGTCGAACGCGACAGCGCACCATCGGCAACTGCCGCCCGATGCAGGCCTTCGAAGCCGTGCATCGTGTCGGGGATGGCAGCACCGAGGCGTCGATATCCATCGCGCAACTCGCTTCGATGCTGGTTGAAGTCAGTCGTGGCCATTGGTCGATCCTTTCGACTCCGGCGACCAGAGCGGTCGAGTATCTCCAGCATGCACCTCTCGCGGGCAAAAAGACAGAGTCCAAGGGCCTCGGCGACGGATGGAGCAGAGCGTGCGCTGGCACCATGACGTTCGCCTCTGGTCCCCAACCCCGTAGGGGGCGATGATGAAAGGACGTCACCGTCGATGGCTGAGCGGACGATGTCCCGAGGCGACGGACTCATTGGGCCGACGTCCCGGAAAGGCATCAAAATCATGTATCGAAACATCGTTGTCGGCACCGACGGCTCAAAGTTCGCGCTGGACGCAGTCCAGCGGGCAGGCGCCTTGGCGCAGTCGGCAGGAGCCGAATCCATCCACGTCGT
>JAJCXU010000499.1 GCA_029263275.1 Ilumatobacter sp. | reverse complement strand
GGCGGCAGGATCCCGCCCTTGGTGGCGAGCACCATGCGGTCGCGCAGAGCTGGGGCTGCGGCGAGCACGGTGCCGAGGATCTCCTCGACCTGGCCGAACCCGGTGCCGCCCCAGTCGAATCCGTAGACGTCGGCATTGTCGACGAGGTTCATCCCGGCGTCCAATGCCGTCTCCAGCACCGCCTGCGCTACTGCGACGTCAGTGTTGGTGTACCGCCACAATCCAAACGACAGCCGCCCAACCGGAGGCAACGACCCCAACGTGACCGGACCAGCGTCAACAAGAGAACTCATCACGCCAACCTACCGATCAGACAAGTGTTGAATAGCAGGTCCAACAACATCTTCCGCGGCTGGCAATCCGCGGCCAGACGTTGGCGCGGACTCTGGCCGTCAGCCCTTGACGGAGCCGGCGAGGAGGCCTCTGACGAAGTACCGCTGGAGGGCGAAGAACACCACGAGCGGGAAGAACGTCTGGACGAACGCTGCTGCGGGCAGCAAGTGTTCGTTGGCCCCGAAGTCACCTGCCAAGTTGGCGATCAGAATCGTCGTCGGCCGAGCCTCAGGGTTGGTGCCAGCGAAGGTGTTGGCGATGAGGTAATCGTTCCAGGTCCAGAGGAACTGGAAGATCGCGAACGCTGCGAGCACGGGGATCGACAGCGGCAGCACGAGGCGCCAGAAGATCGTGAAGTGATCGGCACCGTCGATGCGAGCTGCCTCGAACAGGTCCTTCGGCAATCCCGACACATAGTTGTGGATCAGGAAGATCGCGAACGGCAGTGCGAAGCCGCAGTGAGCGATCCAAACCGCCGTGGTCGTGTTGATCAGGTCGAGGTCGGGGAAGACGGTGATCGTCTTCTCGATGATCGGGATCGTGAAGTGAGCGCCGCCGTTGTAGAAGACGAGCAGCGGGATCAGCGCCACCTGCAGGGGGACGGCGAGGAGCGCGACGGTCGAGATGAAGAGTGTCTTGCGGCCTCGAAACGCGATCCAGGCGAATCCATACGCCGCAAACGTGGCGATGGCAATCGGAATGATCGTGGCCGGAATGCTGATGGCCATCGAGTTGAGCAACGAGTCCTTGAGACTGGCTCGGGCACCGAAGACGGTGCGGTAGTTCTCGAGGGTCCAGTTGAACGGGTTGAGGCCAGTCCACCAACCACTGTTGCGCTGAGCATCTCGGAAACGGAACCCGCTGATGAACAGGCCCACGGTGGGCGTTGCCCACACGATGACGACGAGCCAGAGGATGAAGGTCGGGATGGCGCGGAATCCATCGGCGAAGCGACTGAGGACGCCTCCGTTGCCTTTCTTGTCGGTGGCGCCGCTGACAGCGGTCTCGTTGGGGAGCGTGATGTTGGACATCTCAGTTCTCCTTCTGCATCTGGCGGATATTGAGGACCATGATCGGCATCACCGAGAAGAAGATCAGCATGGCGAGTGCAGCGCCTCGGCCGAAGTTCTGTGACTGGAACGCCTGGAAGAACATGTCGTTGGCGAGCACTTGCGTTCCGAAGTTGCCGTTGGTCATCACCTTGACGATGTCGAACACCTTCATAACGAGCACGATGATGGTGGTGACCACCACGCCGATGGTCGGAGCAATCTGCGGAAGCGTGACTCGCCAGAAGATCTGCGACTCAGTGGCGCCGTCGACACTTGCTGCTTCGATGACGTCTTCGGGGACGGCCTTGATGGCCGCCGACAGGATGACCATCGCGAAGCCGGTCTGGATCCAGATGAGCACCACCATGAGGAACACGTTGTTGTACGGCGACTCCTGAATGAAGTTGATCGGATCGCCGACAACCTCACCATTCGTGGCCGTCTTGTGGCCGCCGACGCCGCCACCGACGACGCCCCAGTAGCGGATGAGGAACCACCCGAGCAGCAGCAGGGCAAGGCCCGGCACGATTGCCGGGCCGTAGTCGCCGGCCGAGATCGACTTGACGGCAAAGGAGAGCATTGCCAGGAAGGTGATGGTCAGGATCGCCCCGATGAGGTACTTCTGAACGTCGCCCGAGAAGGCGTCCCACACGGCGTCGACCGCCAAGATCAGCGCAGGGGTTGCGACGATGGCGATCAGGGCGGTGATGTACTGCTTGGCCGCGATCGAGCGGAGCACAAGGGCGAGTCCGCCGAGGCCGACGGCAAACACGAACACGGTGGCCGCAACCGACTGGCCGGTACTGAGACGTCCGAGGCCGACCCACAGTGCGTTGAGCACGCCGGTCTGCTCCTTCGAGGAGTCGCGCGCCACGTACATGAATCGCCAGATGACGGAGGCACCGACGAGCGAGATCGCCATCGGCATGAAGATCATCGATTTCGCGATCTTCTCGAACTTGACGTCATCGGCGAGCACTGCCACGGCGAGGCCGAGTGCGGTCGAGAGCAACGTGACCACAACAACCCACCACAGGTTGTTGATGATGGTGCCGCGCAGCGTCGTGAACACACCGAAGGCAACGAACATCACGCCGCCGACGAGCGGCCCCATGCTCGGGCTGCCGAGTTCGACGAGACGACCGGTGCGCTGCTTCATGCGTGAACCGATGATGAAGAAGGCGATGAGG
>JAJCXU010000498.1 GCA_029263275.1 Ilumatobacter sp. | reverse complement strand
TGATCAGGTCGACGCCGAGCATGACCCAGTCGCCCGGTTCAAGCACATCAGCGAGCGCACCGAGGAAGGCGGTCCGCTCCTCGCGATAGAAGTTGCCGATCGTCCCACCGAGAAAGGCGACGAGACGGGTGCCACCGGACGGCAAGCGTCCCAGGTGGCGGTTGAAGTCACCGATCACCGGCGCGACCTCGAGGTCGGGATAGCGCTCGCCGAGCATCGCCGCCGCGTCGAGCAGTGTGGCCTCGCTGACGTCGAGAGGAACGAAGCGATCGATCTCGCCGTGCGCCACGAATGCGTCGAGCAGCGTGCGGGTCTTGTCGCTCGTCCCCGATCCCAGTTCGATCACCGTCGTCGCAGCGGTCATCTCGGCGATCATCGTCGAATGGTCGGAGAGAATCTGGCGCTCGGCCTCGGTCTGGTAGTACTCGGGCAATCGCGTGATCTGGTCGAACAGATCGCTGCCACGATCGTCGTACAACCAGCGTGGCGGCACGGTTCGAGGATGACGTTGAAGCGACCGAAAGAGTTCGGCCTGCGCATCATCGGCGCCCGATGAATTGCCGGTTGCGCTGCCGGTGTCGACCTTGCGGTCGGTGTTCTGGTTCGACTGATGCATGGGGGGGTCCTCAATGGCGGTTGGTGGCGAGTCGGACACCCGACGCGTGCCATCGCGTGTGCGGGTGGAAGAAGTTGCGATAGGTGGCCCGGCTGTGAGCGGGCGGTGTGAACACACAACCGCCACGCAGCACCTGTTGGCCAGACATGAATTTGCCGTTGTATTCGCCAATGGCGCCGTCGGCGACGCTGAATCCGGGGTACGGCTCGTAGGCGGACGATGTCCATTCCCAGCAGTCGCCGTACATCTGCCGGAGTTCGCCCGTCGCCGCACCAGCCGCAGCGGGGTGGAAGCTGAAGCCAGCGCGCTCTTCGTCGAGCACGTTGCCGGTGGGCGCCAGGCCGGTCGCCGCTCGTTCCCATTCGAATTCGGTCGGCAACCTGGCCCCGGCCCAGGTGGCGTAGGCGTCTGCCTCGTAGTGAGAGACGTGCACGACGGGCTCGTGTGGGTCGACCGATCGGATTCCAGTGAGCGTGTGGATCCACCAGCGTTCGGCATCATCGGGATCGGGGCGCCAGTACTCGGGGGCCGTCCAGCCTTCGTCGAGTGATCGGTACCAACCGTCGGACTTCCACAGCTCGGGTCGCTGGTAGCCGCCATCGGCGATGAATTCGATCCACTCGCCGGCGGTCACGAGGCGATCAGCGAGCGCGAAGTCGTAGAGGCGCACTTCGTGCTGCGGTCCTTCACTGTCGAACGAGAAGCGACCGTCGGCCAGGTGATCCACACCGACGTCGGCGAGGCCACCGGCGACATCGACCCAATTCGCCGGGCCCGGGTCAGCTGCCGGGACCACGACCTGATCGCTGTAGGCCGGGCCGACCGCCGGGTTCATCGACAGCGCGTGCTTGATGTCCATCAGCAGCAGCTCCTGGTGCTGCTCTTCATGATGGGTCCCGAGCATGATCACATCGGCGAGGGACGGCTCGACACCGCCAGCCAGCAGCTCGGTCATCTCCTTGTCGACATGGGCGCGATAGTCCGCAACCTCGCTCATCGACGGCCGCGTGACCAACCCGCGCTGCGGGCGCGGATGCCGAGCCCCGACCGCGTCGTAGTAGCTGTTGTAGAGGAATCGATACTCGGGGCGGTCCCACATCCGGTCGCTGGTTCCGTCGGCATGCAGGACGAACTCAGCGAAGAACCATGTCGTATGCGCTCGATGCCACTTGGTCGGGCTGGCATCGGGCATCGACTGGACCACTTGGTCTTCAGGTGACAACGGCGCGGCCAACCGTTCGGTGCGAGCGCGCACATCGGCGTATCGCGTTGCGAGATCCTGTGCTTCCGAGGCCATGCCAATACACAACCATCGACGTCGGCGATTCAGTCCCAAGAATCCCTGAACATGGGGTGAATTCGGCCAACGGGTGAGTGGCCGCTGAGCCCGACTTGCTCACTGGTGCCGCGTCAACCAACGTTTGCGCGGTCGATGCGACGACGCCGATCAAGCGGTAGCGGGACACCTCCCGAGCGGCACCGGGTAGGCGATATGGGATGCAAGACGGAGGCGGAATGGCGAGGTCTGAGTCGATGGCGATGGCAGAACTGAGCGAGGAGCGTCGTTTCGGATCACCGGGTTGGGACAAGCCGGTTCGGAAGGCGCCTTGCTGGTGACGGTTGTCCCCGCCGCTCGGCCCCGTGTGCACAGATTCCTGTTGCGGGATCGTCCGGCACAGGGGAGAATCCGTTCGAGACGGCGAAGCGGATGGGGACCCTGTGAAGAAATGGAAGTACGACGGCTTCATTTCCTACAGCACCCGGGCGGACGCCGACCTCGCCCCGAAGATCCAGGACGGTCTTGAGCGGCTCGCCAAGCCGTGGACGAAGCGCAGGGCACTCAGGATCTTTCAGGACATCGACGACCTCGCCGCCAGCGGTGATCTCGAACGCACGCTTCGCAGCGAACTCAAGCAGACGAACACCTTGGTGTTTCTGGCCTCACCCGAGTCCGCGACATCGAAGTGGTGTGACGATGAGCTGAGATACTGGATCGACGAGCGCTCCGACAACGAACTCGTGGTCGTTCTGACCGACGGCACGTTGGAGTTCGACAAGGACGCCGAGCCGCCCGTCGTGGCTGAGCGAAGCACTGCGGCACCTCCCGCGTTCGCCAACCTGACGTCGGTGCCGCTATACGTCGACATGCGCTACGACCGCGACCATGTTCATGGCCTCGACGTCCGCGCCGACCCGGAGTTCCGTCTGCAACTCACGAAGATCGCAGCGGTTCTGCACTCGAACGCAACCGGCCGCGAAATTCAGCCCCGCGACATCGATAGTCGTGACCTGGTGGAGTACCGAAGGGCCCGCCGGGCGCGGCGGCTTGCCGTCGCCGCGCTGACGCTGCTCACCGTTGTCGCCGTTCTCTTTGCGGTGTTCGCGATCTATCAGCGTCAGATCGCGATCGACCAACGACGAGCTGCCGTGCAACTCGAAAACGAGGCGCAATCGCGGGCGCTCGCCGTCAGTTCACAACAGATGTTGGACAGCGACCAGCAATTGGCCTTGATGCTCGCCCTCGAGGCAGCCGACGTCGCCCAGACACCCCAGGTCAGCGAAGCCTTTGATGCCGCAGCAGCGTCACTCTGGCGTGCCACGCTGCCGGACAACCCAAGCGTGTCGGCGGTGGCCATCAACAGCGACGGCACCCTCGTGGCTGCCGTTGGGATCGATGGCATCAAGGTCTGGGATGTTCAGACCGGCGCGATCAACGAGGTGCAGGTCGGAGTGACGGACACCGTCGCCTTCGACCCCACCGGGTCTCGACTCCTCACCGCCGGCCCCGAGGGCGTCGATCTCTGGAGCACCGACGGCGAACGTCTGACGCCAGTGACCGACAAGTTCTCGACGAGCGCCGATTTCACAGCCGACGGGGAACACGCCCTGACGGTCGGAAACGGGGTCGAGCTGTGGGACCTGTCGAGCCCCACTCCGACACCGCAAACGCTCTTGACCGACGCCGACATCACCACCGCTTCCCTCGATTCCTCGACGAATCGGCTGCTCGTCACGTCCTCGTCGGGTGTGTTCGTCCACGACCTCACCGGAACCGCCCAGCCGATCGAGATCACCGACTCGATGGTTTCGTCAGCCCGTTTCAGCCCCGACGGATCGAGTGTGGTGACCGCGACCAACCTCGACTTCGGAGTCTTCTCTGGCGCATTCCCCGATGGCATCACGGTTTGGCCAGTCGACGGCGGTGATCCGTCAACGCTCACCAGTGTCGGTACCGACGACGCCAGCTTCAGTCCTGACGGCACGCTGATCGTGTCCGCCGGTTTCGAGAGCGCA
>JAJCXU010000497.1 GCA_029263275.1 Ilumatobacter sp. | reverse complement strand
AGGACGAATCGGCCGCTCGACACGAAGTCAAGGCCCGCAGCGGTCTGGCCCATGCACGTTGCGGTGCGCGAGTAGACGTTCAGGATGCCAGCGCCGATTTCTATCGTGTCCGTCTTGGCGGCCAGGTACCCCATCTGTGAGACCGAGTCGAAGCTGTACGCCTCAGGCACCCACACGATGTCGAGGCCGGCTTTTTCCAGTTCGACGACCTTGGCGACGTCGGCATGGAAGTCGCCGGAGTAGTTGATTCCCATCGAGAGTTTCATGGCGGCCGACGTTACGTGAACCGCCGCGCACCCGAACAATCGAGCCCGCTGCTCAGCCGTTGAGGTTGCCGCTGCGGAAACCTTCGAGGTCGAGCGTGACGTAGCGATAGCCCGCCGCATGGACGGCTGCCACCACTTCATTGCGCTGGGCCACGACGCCAGCGAGGTCGTCGACGTCGACTTCGATCCGCGCGGTGTCGTCGTAGTGGCGCACCCTGACCTGAGCGAATCCGAGACGGTGCAGTGCAGCTTCGGCCCGATCGACGCTGCTGAGGATGCCGACGGACACCGCCGTGCCATACGGGATGCGCGAGGCAAGGCATGCCGCAGCTGGCTTGTCCCAGGTGCGGAGACCGAAGTGCTGGGACGCCGCTCGAACATCCGCCTTGGTGAAGCCGGCATCGACGAGTGGGAACTGCGCACCCGCCTGCTGTGCCGCCTGCTGGCCCGGGCGGTGGTCGCCAAGGTCATCGACGTTCACGCCGAGCACGACAATTGCTTCAGCAACGTCGGCGATTGGAGCGACGACATCCATCAACTCGGCCTTGCAGTGGAAGCAGCGGTCGGTGTCGTTGAGTCGGTACGCCGCTCGCTCCATCTCGTGGGTGACAACTGGCGTCCAGCGCAGGCCCCACTCTTCGGCCAACCGTCGACAGTCATCGGCTTCGTCGCCTGCAAGTGAGGGCGACACCGCCGTCACGCAGTGTGTGCCGTCCGCGCCGAGTACCCGTTGGGCAGCCGCGGCGAGAAACGCTGAATCCGCTCCCCCGCTGAACGCCACGACCACGCTGCCGAGCTCACGCAACCGCTCGTCGAGTACCGCAATCTTGCGGGCCAGCTCCGGGTGCAACCCCACCAGTCCGTCGAGCACCTCGGTCACGCGAGCAGTATGCCCCGTCGCCGGCACAAGACTTCTCCCGAACGATGAGCTTGCGGCGCTGAGCGCGCCAGCGAACTCACTGCTCGGGTCAGCCCTTTGCTTCGGCTTCGGCCTTGAGTTCGTTGCTGGCCTTCTTGGCAGCGCGGGCTCGAATCGTCGGATCGAGCTCGACTTTGCGAATCCGGATGTTCTCCGGGGTGACTTCGACGCACTCGTCGACGCTGATGAACTCAAGGGCGCCTTCGAGGGAGAGCAGCTTCGGCGGCGTGACCTTGACGGTCTCGTCAGACGAAGATGCACGCACGTTGGTCTGCTTCTTCTCACGACAGATGTTGACGTCCATGTCGCCTGCACGCGAGTTCTCGCCGATGATCATGCCTTCGTAGACCTCGTCGCCGGCCTTGACCATCATGGCCGAACGGTCCTGCAGGTTGATCATGGCGTAGTTGGTGACGGGCCCGAGGCGGTCACTGACCAACACCCCTTGGGCACGGGCACGAATCTCGCCGGCCCACGGCTCGTAGCCCTCGAAGATGTGGCTGATGATGCCGGTGCCGCGCGTCTCGGTCATGAATTGCGTGCGGAAGCCGATGAGGCCACGGGCAGGAACGAGGTAGTCGAGACGGACCCAGCCGCTGCCACCCATGTTCTGCATCCGGCCCTTACGTGTGGCGAGGAGCTGTGTGACCGCACCGAGGTACTCGTCGGGGACGTCGATGGTGACGCGCTCAACCGGCTCGTGCACCTTGCCGTCGATTTCCTTGGTCAACACGACCGGCTTGCCAACGGTGAGCTCGAAGCCCTCGCGGCGCATCTGCTCGACGAGGATTGCGAGCTGCAGTTCGCCACGAGCCTGTACTTCCCAGGCGTCGGGGCGCTCGGTCGTGAGCACACGGATCGACACGTTGCCGATCAGTTCCTGGTCGAGACGGGCCTTGACGAGGCGAGCGGTGAGCTTCTTGCCCTCACGCCCGGCGAGCGGAGACGTGTTGATGCCGATGGTCATCGAGAGCGCCGGCTCGTCGACGGTGATCAGCGGGAGCGCGATCGGGTTCTCGAGATCAGCGAGTGTCTCGCCGATGAAGATGTCTTCGATGCCGGCAATGGCTGCGAGGTCGCCCTGGCGAGCGGAGCTGACCGGGATTCGCTCGAGGTGTTCAGTGAGGAACAGCTCGGCGATCTTGGCCCGACCGATGGTGCCGTCGACCTTGCACCATGCAACCGACTGGCCCTTCTTGATCTCGCCCTCCATGATGCGCAGCAGCGCGAGGCGTCCGAGGTACGGCGACGAGTCGAGGTTGGTGACCCAAGCCTGCAACGGGGCGCCTTCGGTGTAGGTCGGCGCGGGAATGCTCTCGAGGAGCACGTTGACGAATGGCGTGAGGTCCTTGCCCGTGATGTCGCCCTTGACGATCCCGTGGGCCTCGTCGAGGTCGAGCGTCGCCCAACCGTCGCGGCCCGAGCAATAGATGATGGGGAACTCGACTTGGTCTTCGCGGGCGTCGAGATCGAAGAAGAGTTCGTAGACCTCGTCGACCACTTCTGCGGTGCGAGCGTCGGGGCGGTCGATCTTGTTGATCGCCAGGATGACCGGCAGATCGCGAGCAAGCGCCTTGCGCAGCACGAAGCGAGTCTGGGGAAGCGGCCCTTCGGCGGAGTCGACGAGGAGGACGATGCCGTCGACCATGGTGAGCGCTCGCTCGACTTCGCCACCAAAGTCGGCGTGGCCCGGTGTGTCGACGATGTTCAGGGTGATCTTCTCGCCGCTCGCCTTGTCGTCCCACACCAGTGAGGTGTTCTTGGCGAGGATGGTGATGCCCTTTTCCTTTTCGAGGTCGCCGGAGTCCATGACCCGCTCGACGAGCTCTTCGTGCGCGCCGAATGCGCCCGACTGCTGGAGCATGGCGTCGACGAGGGTGGTCTTGCCGTGGTCGACGTGCGCGACGATCGCGAGGTTTCTGATATCGGTACGCGACGAGAGAGCGCCCGAATCTGTGAGGGGGGTTTCGGTGGAAGACACGGCTGACCACGCTATCGACGTTTCACAACCGAACGATCCATGCGCCCCCGGTCACATGCGAGTCGTGGGGTGCGGTCGGTACATCCACCGCTCCGGTTCGTCGGAGGCCTCGAAGCCGAATGGTCGGTACAGGTCGTGCGCATCGGCGGTCGCGAGTACGAGTCGCTGCAGCCCGAGGAGGTCAGCGTGGGTCGTCGCTGCTGCGACGAGGTGCTTGCCCAAACCGTTGCCGCGATGAGCGTCGAGCACGAACACGTCGCAGAGCCACCCGAACGTCGCCTCGTCGGTGACCAGTCGGGCGACACCGGCTTGGGTTCCGTCGACGTCGTAGGCACCGAAGACCGTGCTCGACTCGATCGATCGACGCACCACCTCAGCAGGTCGACCCACCGCCCAGTACGAGTCGTTGCCGAGGTATGCCGCGACCATGCCGACGTCGACACGCTCCCGATCCATCGAAATCGTGTAGTCGGTTCCGGGCACTCGCGTCTCGGCTGGCTGCACGGGCCAATCGTGTCACGCCGACGCAAACGATGTCAGCGAGGTTGTTCGGCGGCGACGGCACCGGGCTGGTGCTGCGCACGCCAGAGGTCTCGGAGTACGGCGATCTCGGCGCCGTGATGAATGAACTCGTCGAGCATGTGCAGCACGTACGCGGCCTTGCTGCTGCGCGCGTACGGGCCGCCTGCGCTGCCAATTTCTTGGTCGAGCAGGGCATCACCCGCCAGGGCAAGGTGTGCGTCCCATCGATCGTGAGCGCGGTCGAGCAATCCCAGTGCCGCCGCCGCAGTCGACGGCGGCGCACCCGCGGGATCATCAAGCCCGATCGGATCCCCTTGTGGCGGCACGCCGAGCCAGGTCGGTGCGCGGTTCTCGCCGTACAGGTCGATCAGATGCCAGAGGCGCCACGCAATCGTGGTGAACGGCGCGACGTCAAGCCGTTCGGCCGCACCGTCAGCAGCCCACTTCCCAGCAGCGACCTCGCGGACTGTCCAACAGTCGGGTGCCGGCTCCCAGAAGTACTCAGCATCACTGAGCCCGTCGAGACGTCTCCACAGTCGGTGCCACGCCTCGTTGGAGACGTCGATCAGTTCACGTTGTGTGTCCACAGCACCTCACGAACCACGGCGATCTCAGCCGACGCGGCGGTCACGACCTTCCCAATACGGCTCGCGGAGATCCTTCTTGAGGATCTTGCCTGAAGGGTTGCGCGGAAGCTCGGTGACCCAGTCGACGCTGGTCGGGCACTTGAACGTGGCGAGACGTTCCTTGCTGTAGGCCATGATCTCCGCGGCGAGTTCATCGCCGGTCTCGACATCCGCAGCTGGCACGATGACGGCCTTGGCGGTCTCGCCCCATTTGTCGTGTGGCACGCCGATCACGGCGACGTCGGCAATGGCCGGGTGTCCCATCAACACATTTTCGACTTCGGCCGGATACACGTTTTCGCCGCCGGACACGATCATGTCCTTCACTCGGTCATGGATATAGAGGTAGTCGTCGGCGTCGAGGTAGCCCGCGTCGCCCGACTTGAACCATCCATCAGACGTGATGGCCTTCTCAGTCTCTTCGGGCATCTTCCAATAGCCGAGCATGTTCTGCAGCGTGCGAATCCAGATCTCCCCGACTTCGCCCGTCGCGCAGTCCTCGCCGCCGTCACCAACGATGCGGAGCTCGACTCCGGGGCCAGCGACGCCACACGACCGCAGCCGATGCTTGTTCGGGCCGTTGGGATCATGGTCTTCCGGGGGCAGGTTCGCCACGACACCGGTCGTCTCGGTCAGCCCGTACGCCTGCCAGAACTTGCACGGCTTGAACTTCTCGACGCACGCGGTGAGCACTTCTTCACTGATCGGCGAGGCGCCGTACACGAGAATTTGCAGGCTGGAGAAGTCTGCCGTTTCCATGTTGGGCATCATCAGCATGAATTGCAGGACGGCAGG
>JAJCXU010000496.1 GCA_029263275.1 Ilumatobacter sp. | reverse complement strand
CGCCAGCACGGGCACTGTGCTCGAGCCGACGCCCAACCTCGGCGAGCAGCTCACTGCTCGCCGAATGCCCCAGAGCATCAGCGACACGGTTGAGCGGTTCGACCTCGACAGCAACGACACCAACGTGGCCGGGCCAACGTTCGAGTCCTTGCAGCGCGTGTTCGATCCGGTCGTCGAGGAGCGTGGCGTTGGGGAGCCCAGTGAGGGTGTCATGCAACTTCTCGTGGACGAGCGCCTCATGGGCATGCCGCTGCTCGGTCACGTCACGAAACGTTGCAGCGAACCCGTCGTCGACTTGCACCGCCGTAGTCCAGAACCAGCGGTCGACTCCGCCGTAGTTGTCGTAGTGATCTGCGGTAAAGGGCTGACCGGTGTCGGCAACTTGCACACATCGATCGAACAGCCCGCCCCGAGCGACCTCAGGCATCAGCTCGAGGAGCCCGTGTCCGAGGAGTTCGTGTGATTCGCGGCCGACGATTCGACGGGCGACCGGGTTCGCTACCACCCACTCGAAGTCGATGATCTGACCCGCCCTGTCACGCCGCGAGCGAAACGCCATGATTCCGTCGTGTGAACTGTCGAGGACGCCCGCCAACAGATCCGCCGTGACCGACGGGTGAAGATCGTGGATCCCCGACGTCGTGACGTGATGCGGGCGATCGGGTACCAGTGCAATGGCTCCATCGGATTGCACAGCATCGTGGCGGGGATCACAGCGCGTCGGGTTCACGATCGACCCCGGACAGCGAAGGCTGGACATCTCATACCCAACAGTTCGGAGGAAACTCTTGTCACTAAACCGAAGAGAGTTGTTGTCTGCGCCGTGAAAATAAGTACTTGCACGTGCCAAATAAATTCACGGACTTCCGCTGAGATCGAACAATATTTCATTCGAATGAATATTCAGTGAAAACAGCAATAAGTCCCGGTTCAACACCTGAGGAATATGCAACACTGAGTGGCATGACGACCACGGGGGATGAGAACTTGGAGGCGACGCTTGAGTTAACGCAGAAGCGTCAGACCCACTGCAACCACAACACGGACGCTGGATTGTCCGCCGACGGGAGGGTCGCGCGCCGCCAGCGCAACCGCGAGCGGGTGGTGGATGCCTACGTCGAACTCTTGGGCGAAGGTGTCGCCAACCCCACTGCAGCCGAATTGGCCGAGCGAACAGAACTCACGTCGCGGTCGGTCTACCGCCACATGCAAGCGGACTCGACACTGAAGTCAGACATTGCCGAGCGGATCATCGCCGTCTTTCGGTCAGCACAACACACCGTGATCCCTGACAGAGCCACACTGCCCGAGCGGCTTGATGCGTTCGTCACCACCCATCTCGAGATGTATGCACAGGGCTCGCAGATCATGCGTGCAATTCGCGGGCACGTCGAAGCTGACTCCATCGTCCTTGAGACCATCAATGCGATCCAGGCGATTGCACGCGAGCAACTCAGCACCTCGTTCGCGCCTGAACTTGCACCTCTCGCTGCTGAAGAGCGGCACGCTGAGGTGGTGGCGATGCACACGCTGCTGACCTTCGCCTCACTGGAATACCTCCACCAGCACGTCGCGCCCGAACTCGTCCACAACGTGATCCGCCGACACCTTCACGCCCTCCTGACCGCACGAGAATGCAGCGCAGCGGCACCTTCAGAACCGAAAGCGTCCGTGTTGCGACAATAGGAGTCGTCGCTATAGAGACATCATTCCTCGACGAATAGTGAAGCATGAGGAGATCATGTTTCAAGGTATTGCCATCGAATTGCCGACCCATTGGGTCAGCTTCTATTCTTTGTCAAGCACATTCACGGCGGAAAGATACGACACAATCCGTGCCAATTGTTGAGGCCTGTTCCAACACGGCAAGGCAGACGCCATGTCGGTGATGCTGCGAATCCTCACCATCGTTGTGTCGGTCTCCCTGACGGCCTCCGTGCTGGTCGGGATGTACGGCCTGTGGCAGTACCAACGTCGTTCGGAGTCGGTCTTTGCCCGCAACGCCCGTCTCGATGGCGAACACGAAGCTGGCCAGTCGGCATGATGGCTGGTGGCGTCACTCTCCGTCGTGCCGCCACGACTGCGGCACTCGCCGCTGGTCTCATCACCGCCGGCCTCATCAACGACCTCACCGCTGCGCCTGCTGTTGCCGAGAAGCCGGTTGTGGTCGCCGAGTCCGCCCACTCCGCCGTCGCACTGAACTCTGCGCAGCGCATCGCCGGGCCGATCGTTCCTCCAACGGCAGCCATCCCCGCTCGCCTGAGGTTCGAGACCGAGCAGAACGCCCTCACGTTCAACAGCTGCACCGCGAACCTCGTTCGGAACGATAGTCGCGACGTCATTGGACTCGCCGGCGCCGCGCACTGCATCCAGTCCGGATCCAACGTCATGAAGGACGGCCGAACGTTCGGAACCGGCAACACCACCATCATCAACCGCGCCGCGATTCTCCTCGATGCAAGGACCGACGTGTTCTACGTGGGGCTGCACGGGCACTCGGCCTCCGCCGTCAACGCCCAACTGGTCCACAACCACGAGCGGGTCGGCATTTCGCCGCACCACGCAAATGACGTCACCTTCATGACCGGCTATCCGAGTTACCACAACATCAGCAATCGCCCCGTCACGCTCGCGTTGGCCGAGGGCGGCCTCGTGCGCTGGCCTCACGACACCGTCGACACGATCGCG
>JAJCXU010000495.1 GCA_029263275.1 Ilumatobacter sp. | reverse complement strand
CTGGCGACATCATCGAAACCTTCGAAGACCAAGAAATTCCTCGTAGCTGACGTCCCGGTCAGTCTGTGCCTGGCACAGACTGACCGATAGGTTCACTTCATGGCTCATCCTGACGCGACCACGCAGCCGGACCTGGACTTCTTCTGGGATCCCGTTTGACCATGGGCCTGGATCACCTCCCGTTGGGTGGTGGATGTGCAACAACAGCGCTCGTACGAGGTCGACTGGCGATTCATCTCGCTGTGGATTCTCAACGAGGACCAGCAAGGCGAGTGGTACACGCCTGCGTATCGAGCAGGCCACTACCTGGGCCACAAAGGGCTCCGCATTGCCAACGCGATTCGGCTGCAGGAAGACGGCGAAGCTGTCGGCGCCTGGTACACCGCGCTCGGCGAGGCGCTCCACCTGAACAACCGTCGCGACGAGGCTCGTGCCGACAACGATGCATTCCTCGAAGCAGTGCTCGACGAAGCCGGGTTCTCAGCGGCCTACTTGAGCGACGCCGATGACGAGAGCCACGACGAGTACCTGCGAGCTGAGACCGAGTTGGCGTTGAGTCGCACGGGTCAGGACGTCGGCACGCCGATCCTCACATTCCGGCCGGGCTCGGATCGTGAAGGCAGTTTCTTCGGTCCCGTCATCTCGAAGGCGCCGAAGGGCGAGGAAGCATCTGAACTGTGGGACGCCGTCGAGAAGTTGGCGACGTCCGGCGTCGCCGAACTCAAGCGCTCAAACCGAGCGGCACCCGACTACACCTGATCTGTTAGTGATGGTGCCGGGCACCATCAGTAACGCCGACAGCAAGGACTCCCCATGGCACAGCGACGCGGCCGAAACACCGGCCAGAAATACCCTCGAAGCGCACGCGTTGGCGAGACCTTGCGCGAGATCATTGCCGAGGACCTCGTGCGCCTCGATGACGAACGTTTGGAATTCGTGACGATCACGTCGATCGACGTCGACCCCGAACTGAATCGGGCGATCGTCTTCTTCGACTCTCTGACTGATGAGAACGGAGACGACCAGATCGTCGAAGCACTCGATGAGCATCGAGTGCGGCTCCAGTCGTCCATCGCTCGACAGATCAAAGCGAAGAAGACACCGATCCTCAGTTTCCGGCCTGACGTCGTCATCCGGTCGGCGGAGCGCATCGACACCATCCTCCGGGCTGATCGCGAGCGCGACAGCTACCGGTCGCCCGAAGCCACCGACTGACGCCACCGGAAGTTCGACATGGCACGCAAGAAGCCAGCCACCACCCACGGTATTGCTGTGGTCGACAAGCCCACCGGGGTCACGAGCCACGACGTCGTGGGGATGCTCCGCCGACGGTTCAACGAACGCCAAGTCGGTCACGGTGGCACGCTCGACCCGAGCGCCACCGGTGTGCTCGTCGTCGCTGTTGGCAAGGCCACCAAGTTGCTGCGGTTCGTCGAGAAGACCAAGAAGGCGTACCTGGGTGAGATCGTTCTCGGCACCGAGACGAACACGCTTGACGCCGACGGCGAGGTCACCGCCACCCACGACATGGCTGGTGTCACGCTGGAAGATGCTCAGGCAATCGTTGCTGAACACTTCGTCGGCGACATCGAACAGATCCCGCCGATGGTCTCGGCGATCAAGATCGACGGCAAGCGCCTGCACGAACTCGCCCGACAGGGGATCGAGGTCGACCGTCCGCCGCGACCGGTGACCATTCACTCGTTCCAGCTGATGCCGACCGATGAGCCACACGTCTTCCTGGCTGCAGTGGAGTGTTCGTCGGGCACCTACATCCGAACACTCGCCGCCGACCTCGGCACCCTCCTCGGTGGCGGTGCGCATCTCCGCAACCTCCGTCGCACGGCGGTCGGCCGGTTCACGATCGGAGAGGCACAGGCGCCCGATGATTGTGAGCTGCTTCCGGTTGAAGAAGCCGTGCGAACGCTCGATCGCATCGACATCACTCATGACCTCGCCGAACTGGTGGCCAACGGTCGTGTGTTGCCGGCGTTCGAGGGAGCGGGGCCATGGGCACTGTTCGATCCGGGCGGTGCATTGGTGGCCGTGTACGAAGCGTTTGGCGACGAGGCCAAACCGGCCGTCGTCGTCCCCCAGAACTGAGTCAACGCGGGCCGGTGGCGGCCCGCGAATGGTTCCTGGTGGGCCGCCACCGATAGCGTCGACGCCGTGCAGATCATCACAGACCAGTCGTCGCCAGCGTTCCCGGGCGACCGCACGGTCATCACGATTGGCGCCTACGACGGAGTGCACCTCGGTCACCAGGCGGTCATTTCCCACGTTCGCCAGCGAGCGAACGACATCGGTGCGCGGTCCGCGGTCGTCACCTTCGATCGACACCCGGCGTCGGTGGTTCGACCCGAGTCAGCGCCGCTCCTGCTCACCGCACCAGATCAGAAGATGGAGTTGCTCGAAGCGACCGGCGTCGACGCCGTGATCGTGGTGCCGTTCAACGACGAGCAGGCCGCCGAGAGCCCAGAGTCATTCGTCGATCGAGTGTTCGTGCAGTGTCTCAACACGCAGTTGATCGTCGTCGGCGAAGACTTCCATTTCGGTCGAGATCGAGATGGCAACGTCGATCTGTTGCGCAAGCTCGGAGTCGAAAGTGATTTTGATGTCGAGCCGCTGGAACTGCTGGCACGAGTCGACGGTGTGGGTGAGCCCGTGAGCAGCACCGCCATCCGGCGAGCGCTTGCTGGCGGCGACGTCACCCGAGCCAACGAGATGCTTGGCCACGACTTCGAAGCTCGCGGCTCGGTCGTGAGCGGCGATCAACGTGGTCGTCTCATCGGATTTCCGACCGCCAATGTCGAAGTGCCGAACACGATTTCACTCCCGGCAGACGGCGTCTATGCCGGCTGGTACGAACGCCCCTCCGGCGAGTCGCATCCGTGCGCGATCAACCTGGGACGCCGTCCGACGTTCTACGAGCACGCTGACAGTTCGCTCCTCGAGGCGCATCTGCTCGACTTCGACGACGACCTCTACGGCGAGCGTGCCCGCGTGCGGTTCAGCCACTTCCTTCGCAGCGAGCGCAAGTTCGATGGAATCGAGGCGCTCAAGGAACAACTCGACCTCGACGTCGTGCACGCCGCAGACCTGCTTCGCTGAAGCTATGCGGGCCAGATGACCTGAGCGTTGGCGTCGTAGATGCTGGCGATGATGTCGTTGCCGAGGCGCGAGGCAGCGTCGGGCGTTGCGGCGTCGCCGAAGATTCCGATCTCGGCGTACGCATCGAGTTCGGCCTGGAGCTGAGCGCCGTCGGGAACGCCGAAGCCGACACCGTCCGGTGTCGTCTCCTGAATCAGTGCTGCGTCGGTGTTCCATCGGAAGACCTCGCCATCAGGCTGGAGGAACATCGGATTGCCGTTCGCGTTGATCAGATCGATCGCGACCTGTGCAGCACTGTCCGGGTCAGCGAGGGCGTCGGCGAGACCACGCATGGTGGCACGCATGAAGTCCTCGGCCGCCGTCGGATGGTCGGCGACGAAGGCAGCGTTCGTATAGATGGCACCGAACGAACCGGGCACATCGAAGTCGAGAGGATCGAACAGGTCGAACTCGACTCCGGCGCGCTCGAGCGCACCGGGCTCATTGCTCTTGTACCCGGGGAAGCCGACAATGGGCTCGATGGCGATGTGTGCGAGCGGATCGAACCCCTCGACCGGAACGGTCTGGTAGTCCTCATCGATGGTCAGACCGGCCTTGAGCAGCATCGCCTCGACGCTCGGCGGGATCTTGAACTTGACGCCGATCGTGGTTCCGGCGAGGTCTTCCAGCGAGTTGATGTTCCTGTCGGGCTTCACAATCAGTGAATCGATCGCCGTTCGGCCCTCAACGGCCGTCACGATGAACTCGGCATCGTTCGCAGTGGCAAAGGTGGCGACTTCGCTGAATGATCCCCCCGACGCGAACTGGGCGTTGTTGTTGGCGATCAGCGGGTAGTTGCCGACCGAGCTGCCAGGCTTGATGTCGACCGTCAAGCAGAGGTCTTCGTAGTAGCCGGCGTCGGCGGCAACGAGAATGTCGACGATCGATGCAGCTGCGGCGAAGTCGAAGCCCGTGAGGTAGGTGACGGTGCCGGCGGCCTTGTTGGCCTCACAGCGAGCGCCGGGAAATGCTTCGCCGGCCACGACGTCGGTGTCGCCACCGGTGGCTGAAGCGTCGGACGCGGACGGGGCCACGGATCCGCCGGTGGTTGCGGGTGCGTCATCGCTGCTACACGCAGCGAACACCGTGGCGGCGACGACGAGGGACGAGATGATGTGACGCGATCGCATGCAGACTCCAGAACGTTCGAGGGAGGGCGAGAACGACCCCTCCCGGGTGAGTTGGCGGTGAGGTTAACGGCGTCGATCTGTGCGAGGGGAGTCACCGCTGTGAGGCATGCCACTTCAGCAGTACTCGCTCGGCGACCGAGATCAGGATCAGCCCGGTGATGCCGAGTGCCGCGGTGCAGAACACGGTGGTCCAGACGACCTCGGCGGCCGTCAACGGTCGCAACTCTGCTCGCGAGCCAATGGCGCCCAGCCCGGTCGTGCGCAGGCTCCGGCTCTCTGCAAAGTACGTCGCCGCAAGCGACATGCCGACCGCGAAACGGGCAGTGGTGAAGATCGACGGCAGCGCTGCAGGAAGGCGCAGATGCCACAGCACTTCCCAGGGGCGGGCGTCGACGCTCGCCAGCAATTCGCGGGCCGAAGGGTCCGCAGACTTCATCCCGCCGATGACACCGAACGTCAAGATCGGGAACGCCGTGAAGGCGGCCAGGAAGATGATGGGACTCACGCCCAGGCCGAGCCAGACCTTGACCGATCCGAAATAGGCAACCCAGGGGGTGACCAGCACCAGCACCAAGATGGGCTGCACGGCTTCTTCGGCGAAGCGCGATGCCGTGAGCGCGGCGCCGACCAAGATCGCCAAGAGCACCGAGATCGTGAGGCCGATCATCATGTGCCGCGCGGTGATGAGCGTGTTGTCCCAGAAGAATCCGGGAGCATCGATCAGCTGGCGAAGGATCTTGGACGGGGCGAGGAGGATGAACCGCCGGATGTCGAAGATGCGGACGAATGCCTCCCACACGACCAGAAAGGTGACGATGCCGACGAACGGAGCGCTGACGCGCCTCACGGTGTTCATGCGCCGCTCCCGGCGTGCAACGCGCGTCGGAGGTGCGCAGCGACCTCGAAGAATTCGGTGGTGTCTTCGACGTCCGGATTTCGTGGTCGGGAGAGATCGATGTCCACCTGTTCGACGATCCGTCCCGGGCGTGATGACATCACCAGGACCCGGTCGGACAGAAACGCTGCTTCGGCAATGGAATGGGTCACGAACACCACGGTGGTGCCGTGCGGCTCGGTCAGCCGTCCGAGCAGGTGACGCATCTCGGTCCGAGTGATCTCGTCGAGCGCCGCAAACGGTTCGTCCATCAGCAGGAGCGGAGCATCGAGCGCAAAGGCCCGGGCGAGCCCCACGCGCTGTTGCATGCCGCCAGACAGTTCGTGCGGGAAGGCATCGGCGAATTCCGCCAGACCAACATCATCGAGGAGTTGGTCGACGGTCACCGACGGGGAGACTGGCGACGCACCACGATTGATATCGAGCAACAGACGAGCGTTGGCTCTGACTGACCGCCAGGGGAGTAGCGCTGGCGATTGCGGGATGAACCCCACCTGCTTGCGCTTGCGCGCCGATTGGGGAGTGTCGCCGCTGATCGAGATCGAACCGGTGGTCGGCGTCTCCAGCCCAGCGATCATTCGGAGGAGCGTCGTCTTGCCGCAACCCGATGGGCCGAGCAGGGTGATGGTCTCGCCGGGTTGCACTTCGAGGTCGATCGAGGAGAGTGCTTCGATGCCGAGGGAACCGCGCCGGCGGGAGGTGCCGCCTCCGGGAAACGTCTTCGAGACGTCGGAGATCGCAAGACTGGCGGGCACGCGTCGAGGGTATCTGCCGCGGCCAGGATGCTCGGTGGCAAACCACTGCAGGGTCGCGGGTTGCATGCCGGATCGACCGCCGTAGCATTGCGGGGTCCGTTCAGGCTTTGGCGTGGGCGCGATGCAAGTGTCCCGATCCCGGGGCGGTTGCGACCTCCAACGAACACGGAAGGCAGATCTTCATGCCCAACAAGGCTGAGACCATCGACAAGAACAAGATTCACGACTCTGACACGGGGTCGCCCGAGGTGCAGATCGCGCTCATGACCGAGCGCATCACCCACCTCACCCAGCACCTCAAGGTGCACAAGAAGGACCACCACAGCCGTCGTGGCCTCCTCATGATCGTCGGAAAGCGTCGCCGCATGCTCGACTACGTGCGCGGCATCGACGTCGAGCGTTACCGCAAGATCGTCGCCGACCTCGGCCTGCGTCGCTGATCCGGGCCAGCTTCGCCGCTCAGAGGCAAATGATCTGAAGAATGAGTCGAAACGGCTGCTCGCTTTGGCGGGCGGCCGTTTTGCGTTTTCGGGGTATCCGCTCGAAACCTTCGACCTTGGGTACACTGTTCGCTGACCGGATCGTCCGGTCGACGGAGTTCTGGCGCTTGTTGCCGGTGGATGACTCCGAGGTGTCGTGCGGAGTCTTTGATTTCAAGCCGTCGATCTCGGGTCACACCTGGGAACCGGCTCCTCCTCCGATCAGAAGCCACGCGGCAGGGTGTCGCGTGATCGAAAGGAGCCCTTGTGGCTGAAGCAATTACCGTGTCAGGTCCGATTTCCGGAACCGACAAGACACTCACCTTGGAAACGGGCAAGTTTGCCCCCAATTCGATGGGTGCCGTCGTGGCATCAATCGGTGCAACACAAGTTCTGACCACGGCCAACTCGGCGAAGAACGTGCGTGAAGGCATGGACTTCTTCCCGTTGACCGTCGACGTCGAAGAGCGTGCGTACGCCGCTGGCAAGATCCCGGGCTCGTTCTTCCGTCGTGAAGGGCGCCCGACCGAGGATGCCATTCTCACCTGTCGCCTCACCGACCGGCCGCTGCGCCCGTCGTTCCCCGACGGATTCCGCAACGAGACA
>JAJCXU010000494.1 GCA_029263275.1 Ilumatobacter sp. | reverse complement strand
TCGCCTTTCGATGCGGCGTGGGCGAGTTGGGTGAGGGCGTCAGCGCCGCGTTGTTCGCGGGTGCGTGTGGTTCCGTCGAAGGCGGTTTGGTTCATGATGCCGTCGAGGGTGGAGCGGACGATCGCACCGGATTCGGGGTCGAGGAGACCGTCGATGCGTGTCATGCCGTCGGACTGGTCGGTGAGGCGGAGGTACCGGCGTGCTCGTTGGACTTCGGCGATGTCGGTGTCGCGGTCAGGGTGTTGACGGGCTCGCCATTCCTCGACGGCGGGTTTCACGGCGGGGAGGGGCAGGTCGGAGACTTCGTCGAGCAGTTGGGCGTCGACGACTTCGTTGCCGGCGGCGCCGACGACTGCTGATGCTTTGTCGGACGAGATGGTGCCGGAGGTGACGGCATCGGTGAGTGCGTCGGATTTCGACATTGCTTCGCCGAGTTCGGTGGCGTTGCGGTTCTTGCGAGCCGAGGTGCCGGTTTCTTTGGCGAGCCATTCGGCGGTGTCGCGACTGCCGGTGCCGATGAATGCTCCTGTGGCGTCGGCGGCGTGTGTGGCTCGGCCGATGTGGGCTTCGAGCCGGGATTGCGCTTGCTTCATTTGCACGAGCAGTGGTTTGCGTTCGGAGACGTCGATGGCGTCGAGGTCGATCTCACCTAGCGCGTCGACGGCCGAGAGCACGGCGGTGACGGTGGTGGTGGGATCCATGGATTGATTGTAGCGAACAGACGTACTGAGCACAAACAAGAAGAGTACAAATGTTCTGACGTGGGATATAGAGATCCCGTCGCGAAGTGCAAGGTGTTGCCGGGCTGGATCTCTGGACTGATATGCGCACTTCTGATGTCCTCGCCAACATCTCGCCCACTGCTCGTCAATCAGGACTCTTCGCGTCGGCTGCGGTCATCCTGTTCGTCTCCATCGGTGCCGTGGTGGTGACCGCGGCGGCCAGCGAGCTGCAGCCTGCGACCGATCCGTCGTCACAGGTTGTCCCCGTCGAGGACGGCGCCGTGGACTTTGCACGATCTGCTCCGACTGGCGACGCTGTTGTCGCCGACGTCGCTCAAGAAATCGTCGAGAGCACCGTCGTGACGTCGAACGATGGCGACGTCGAGCCGGCTGACGAGCGCAACGAAGACGTCGATGCCGAGCAGTCGAAGCCCTCCGAGACCGGAGAGGCGGCGGGCCTGCGCGGATCCGACTCGCCGAGCGCAACGGTCGTGGTCGATCCCGACCCAGTCGAGGAACCGACCGCCGACTCGGTCCCTGCTGTGAAATCGAAGGGCCAACCCGTCCTGATCGACGACGGCAACCGGGACCATGGCGTGCCGACGTTGGACTGAGTCTCCGTCCCACCTGCTGTGCAATCCGCCGCATTGCGGACGCAGACTCGGCGGGCGCGGCGTTCAGCGGGTATCCGAAGTGATCTCGGCGCGTTCAGCCGTGGCTTCCGCCGCATTTCGCGCCGAGATTGTTGCGTGAGCCGGGCGCGACCGCCCGGAACGGGTTCAGCCGCCGCACTCCATGGGGCAGGTGCCGTCGGGGTTGAGGATGTTGAAGCAGTCGGGGCACATGCCGAGGGGCTTGGGTTCCTTGCGCGGCGTCCGGCGGGTGACGGCGGCCTTGCTGGTGTCGACGACCGGGAGCGGCAGGCGATGGGCGCCGTCGGTTTCGGGTGTCGCTGAGGAGCCCGCTGGCGCCACGGTGAGGAAGTCGGCCCACTCGGGGTGCACGGTCACGACGACGTCGCCGCCAGCGGTGAGTGCAACACCGTCACCGTCGTCACTGGCTTGCCAGGCGTCGACGTTCAGATCGGTCTCATCGATGGCCTGCAGCAGGAGCATGATGTTCGCGTAGCTCACGTCGAGTTCGCGCAGCTGCGCCGAGAGATCGGCCTGGAACTCGAGGGACAGGTGTGGCGGCTGGTTCTCGCCGGCGGGGCCGCTCTCCAAGACCTTGCGGAGTTCGCGCGTCTCGTCGCGGACTGGCGGGATCGGCATCGAGTCCATGCGCATGGCGGCGATCCGCAGACCGCCTGGGCCCTCGGCGACGAGCCAGCGGCGATGGTCGACCTGTGTCGGGTATGGCCGTCCGCCGTCGCCCAACCGGTCGAGGATCGGCAGGTCGAGTGCCTCGACGAGTTCCCACCAGTCCTTGCCGAACCCGAACGCCCACGTGGCACCGGTCGATGCGATCGGTTCGAGCACGAAGTCGCGCAGCACGTCGGGGTCGAGGTGGAACTTGCTGCTGTTCCAGTCGGCCGTGTGCCACGGGAAGACCGGGAAGTCGACGACCTGTGTCGGCAGCAGTTCGGTGCCCGTCCATGCCGAGAGGAAGCGCAGGCGATGGCCAGCGTGGACGTTCGACCCGTGGGCCGACTCCCACACATCGCCGAAGTACGGGCTCGTGGCGGCCCAGTCGGAGTACGAGCCGGCGTGCTGGTGCTGGATGGTGTTCGCCCAGGCGCCACCGCGGTGATGGAAGGCGGCGTCGGCGGCGCCGGGATGGATGCCCATCGTGACGACCTTCGGCTTGCCGTTGATGTCGCCGACCCACGGCTCGGGCATGGCGAGCTCGTCGACAGCGTTCTTGCCGGTGCCCGTGTAGCAGTCCCGCCAGCGGTCGAGCTGGGCGGGGAGGGGCTGGTCGGCGGCCCACGCGACGTGGGCGGCGTTCCAAAGTTCGGCAAGTTCGGTGTGGTTCACACTCCGACCGTATGGAGCGCTTCGCGTAAAGCTCGCG
>JAJCXU010000493.1 GCA_029263275.1 Ilumatobacter sp. | reverse complement strand
TCTTCGACAGCGTTGCCAACATGGTTGCCTACGGCGCTGGCATGGCGCTCTTGGTCAGTGCCCTCACGGTCGGGTTCGCGTTTGCCAACACCAGCCTGCTCAAGTTCCTGCGCAACGCGATGCAGTACGTCGACAAGGTCGCCGCGGCATTCGTCGTGCTGTCGGGTGTGTACCTCGCCTGGTACTTCTACTGGGTCGACCTCGACAACGGTGGCGACCCGGTGACCGACTGGGCGTTCGCTCGTCAGGCCGACGCCACGTCGTTCCTGAATGACAACTGGAAGGTCGTCGGGATCGTGCTTGCTGGTGTCGTGGGCACCGCTCTTGCCTACGTGTTGTTCCGCAAGGACGAGGTTGACGGCGACATCGAAATGGCTCCTGAGTCAGAATCGGTCAGCTGACCACCTTCAACTCATCGTTTGCGTGATGATTTTGGTTGGCAATCCCACCAAATTCGTCACGCAAACATCTCCCGAGTCCACGGTTTGGGCGCCCTCTCTCTAGTGTCGGGCGGGCATGGCAGACACCACGGACCAGTTCGACCCGACCACCGTTCCCATCAAGCCCGCGGCCACCGTGATGATGGTGCGCAACGGCGATGCTGATGGTCTCGAAGTGTTCATGTTGCGCCGCACCGGCCGTGCCTCGTTCGCCGCCGGGATGTACGTGTTCCCCGGTGGGCGCGTGGACGATGTCGATCATGCTGATGAGATCGCTCCGTTCTGCAAAGGGCTCACCGATGCCGAAGCGTCGGCCCAACTCAGCATCGAGTCGGGCGGTCTCGCCTACTGGGTTGCTTCGATCCGTGAATGCTTCGAAGAGGCCGGGGTGCTGCTCGCCGAACGCAGCGACGGCGAGCCACTCGACGTCGACGACGATGAACGCCACCATGTCCACGACGGAACCCTCTCGATGGTTGAACTCTCGCAGCGGCACGGACTCGTGCTCGATCTGTCGACCACACACTATGTGGATCACTGGATCACACCGATCGGCGAGAACCGTCGCTTCGACACCCGCTTCTTCGTGACATTGGCACCTCTGAATCAAGAGGGTTTGCACGATGACAAAGAGACGGTCGAGAGTCTCTGGGTGCGGCCCGACCATGCACTTGAGATGCATGCACGCGGCGAGTTGATGATGCTGCCGCCCACGCTCTACAACCTGCGGTTCCTCGCTGAGCACGCTACGGCGGCGGACGCGATTGCTGCCGGTGCTGCGCGCACCGACATCCCGTGCATCCTGCCGAAGATGCGGACGAACGCTGAGGGCAAGTTCATCGGTATCGCCATGCCCACCGACCCCGACTACGACGCGCTCTAATCACACTTGGGGTCTGACCCCAAGTGTGAGTCAGGCGTTGGCGTCGAGTTCTTCGAACGCGGCGTTGACGGTGTCGAAGAGTCGGGCGCTGCAGCCGGCCATGTCGATCTCGTCGGGCTTCGACGGGGGAGCGATCTCGTCGATGATCTGCTGGGCAATCGAGCGGAACATGTCGGCCGCGGCGCCTTCGCCGTCGATCGCGACCGGGTTGCCCGCATCGTTGCCGGCGGCGACCGATGGCTCGAGCGGAATCTGACCGAGCAGCGGTGCTCCGATGGCGGTCGCCAACGCCTCTCCGCCACCCGATCCGAACAGCGCGTACGACTCACCGTGATCACAGGTGAAGGCGCTCATGTTCTCGATGACGCCCACCACCTTGAGGAAGCTCCGGCGGGCCATGTCGGCGGCGCGCTGCGCCACCTTCTGTGCTGCCAGAGCCGGGGTCGTGACGACGATCAGATCAGTGCTCGGCAGCATGCGCGCCAAACCCATCTGCACATCACCCGTGCCCGGGGGCATGTCGATGAGGAGGTAGTCCAGTTCGCCCCACTGCACGTCGCGCAGGAACTGCTCGACTGCCTTGGTGAGCATGAGGCCACGCCACATGAGGGCTGTTTCTTCGTCGACGAGAAACCCGGTCGAGACGACCTTCAGGAGCCCGCGGCCGACCGCACGCTCGTTGGGGAAGATCTTCGGTTTGCCCGCTTCGCCGTCGGGGCCCTCGGTGGCGTGCGCTTCCATCCGGTCGGTGATGCCGAGCAGACGTGGAACGGAGAAACCCCAGATGTCGGCGTCGAGCACGCCGACGGTGAGGCCCGTTGACGCGAGTGCTGCAGCGAGATTGACCGTGACCGATGACTTGCCGACACCGCCCTTGCCGCTGGCGATTGCGAGCACCTTGCAGTTCGCCGGCACTTCGGTCTCGGCGGCGCTCTCACGAGCGTTCCAGCGAGCCTTGGTCATCACCTGGCTGCGCTCCTCGGAGTTCATCTCGCCCCAGGTGATCTTGACCTTGGAGACCCCCGGGTGCAGCTCGACGCGGTCTTCGACTTCCTTCTTGATCTCGGCTCGCATCGGACAGCCTGAAATCGTGAGCTTGATCTCGATCGTGACGAGCCCGTCGTCGGCGACGAGCACCGACGGCACCATGCCGAGCGACACGATGTCAGCGCCGAGTTCTGGGTCGATGACGGAGCCGAGGACCTCGATCACCTCGTCCTTGGTCGGCGCAGGTCCCGAGGTGGGTCGCGGCGACTTGCCGGAGATGGTGCGGCTCATGCGGGACATTTTACCGGTCTGGGCCGTGTAATCTCGTCACGTGGCCGGTTCGTCCCAACTCGATCTGCTGAAGACGCTCGGTGACAACACGCGCTACGCCATCTACCTCGAACTCGCTCGGGCACCTCGTCCGCTGATCACCTCCGAGATCGCGGACTCACTCTCGCTGCACGCCAACACGGTGCGGCCACACCTCGAACGCATGCGTGATGTCGGTCTCGTTGACGTCGAAGTTGGCGGACGGGGCGATGTTGGTCGGCCTCAACACCGCTATTCGCTGGCGGCCGACGCCCCTGCGCTCGGGCTCGAGCCGCCGACCATGCCCGTTCTGGCTCGCATGGTGCTGGCGATGGCGCAGCGGCTCGACGCCACCACCGCTGACGCCGAATCCGTCGGGCACGACGAAGGAGGGCGACGGGCATCGCTGCATGCCGACAGCCGATCCACTCTCGAAGCCCTGGTCAACGACCTCGACCGCCTGGGTTTCGACCCGGTGGTTACCGATGATCCCCGCAACGACGCCGTCGGTGACGACGCTGGCGCCGTGATCTCGTTCGCTCATTGCCCATTTGCCGACTTGGCTCGGGAACATCCTGACCTCGTCTGCGGTTTACACAGGGGCATGGTCGTCGGGTTCGTCGACGACCTCGGCGACGCCACCGTTGACGAATTCTGCACCCTGACCAACCGCACACCTTGTCGAGTCACCGTTTCGTCGAGGTAATCTGTTCCACCAGTTGACCCAACAGTCAGATGGCTCCTGAGGAGGACTGTCACATGATCACACTCACCGACACCGCAACCGTCAAGGTCGGCCAGCTGCTCGCTGCCGAAGGCGCCGAAGAACTGGCGCTGCGCGTCGCAGTCCGCCCCGGCGGCTGCAGCGGATTCTCCTATGAGATGTTCTTCGACGGCGACATCGCGGCCGACGACAACCAGACCAGCTACGGCGAGGACGGTTCGG
>JAJCXU010000492.1 GCA_029263275.1 Ilumatobacter sp. | reverse complement strand
GGTGCCGGCCGCATTTCAGTCTCGGGCTCGTCCTCGTGGTCGCGCACGAGTGAGAGATGTCGGCGGGTGCCGAGCGTCGGCGTGTCGTCGACATCAGGAGAGGCGTCATCGCGTGGGTCTCCGACCACCTGGCCGCGCCAGACATCGAGGAGCTCTGGTTCGATCAGGAACTCATTGCTGAGCGTGTACAGCGTGGCGACCACGTGCTTGCACGCGTGGCCATCCCAGTTGTCGTCGTCGGGGCAACTGCAGGTGCAGGTGATATCACGCCGCAATGGCATGCCGCTCCCACGAGTCACTTCGACCGTGGCGACGTAGGGCATCGAGCGGGACCCCTGGATCTCGCACGTGACGACTCCGGTCTCGATGATGATGTCGAGCACCGATCCGTCGCTCGCGTATTGCTTGCCGCGACGATGGCGAGTCGGGTCGCTCATCTCGGCTGCGAGGACCTTCATCATCGTCGCCGGAAGCCGACCAGGCTGCGATGTCCCGAAGGGTTTGCGTGGCCGGCTCATGCGGGCCCTCCCGCCATCACACTTGGGGTCTGACCCCAAGTGTGATTGGTGTGTGATGGGCTCATGAGTCTTGCTCCAGGACGACGAGGTCGCGAAGGTCGTCGGTCGACAACTCGCTCAGCCACGCCTCGCCGCTCCCGACCACCGCGTCGGCCAGCTTGCGCTTGTCATCGATGACTTGCCCGATTCGCTCTTCGACGGTGCCCTCACACACCAACTTGTGCACGTTGACCGTGCGCTGCTGACCGAGCCGCCACGCGCGGTCGGTTGCCTGATCTTCCACTGCGGGGTTCCACCAGCGGTCGTAGTGGATGACTTGGCTCGCAGCCGTGAGGTTGAGTCCGGTGCCGCCGGCCTTCAGCGACACGAGGAGCAGTGCTGGCCCCGTGCCGTCTTGGAACTGATCGACCATGAGGTCGCGTTTGCCACGTGTGACACCACCGTGCAGGAACGGCGGGTCGAATCCGAACTGCTCACTGACGTGTTGCTTGAGGAGTTCGCCCATCTCGCGGAACTGTGTGAAGACCAGTGCGCGCTCGCCCGTGTCGAGCAAGTCGGTAGCCAGTTCGTCGAACCGCGTGAGTTTGCCGGAGCGTCCCGCGAGGCGCGACCCGTCCTTCAACGCGTGCGCCGGGTGATTGCACACTTGCTTGAGTCGCATCAGCGCAGCGAGCACCAAGCCGCGCCGCCTCATCCCGCTCTCCTGCTCGGCGTCGTGGAGTAGTTGGTCGACGATCTTCTGGTAGAGCGTTGCCTGTTCCTTGGTGAGCTTCGCGTAGGCGATCTGCTCGATCTTGTCGGGCAGGTCTGGTAGCAGTCGCTTGTCGGCTTTGGTCCGACGCAGGATGAACGGTTGCGTCATGCGACGGAGGCGCGCCGCGGCGTCAGGGTCATGGTGGCGTTCGATCGGGGTGCCGAACTTGTCGCGGAACTTCGTGAGGCTGCCGAGCAAGCCCGGATTGACCGCGTCGAGAATCGCCCACAACTCGCTCAATCGGTTCTCGACCGGCGTACCGGTGAGCGCCAGCTTCTGATCGGCGGTGAGTGCCCGGACTGCCTTGGCCGCCTTCGTGTTCGGATTCTTCACCATCTGTGCCTCATCGAGCACGACTGTCGACCAATCGATTTCGCCGAGGTGCTCGAGATCGCGGGGCAGCAGTCCGTACGTCGTGATGACCAGCTGGCGTTCCGGGTCGACGGCGAAGAGTTCATCGGCGTCGACGTTGCTTCCCGCTGCGTTGAGGGCCACGTTCTTGTTGCGCGTAGCGCCGTGATGCACGGTGACGTCGAGCTTCGGTGTGAAGCGTTCGCTCTCGGTCCGCCAGTTGCGCACGACGCTGAGCGGGCAGATGACGAGGTGCGGACCCGGGCGTTCGAGCAAGTGCGCCAACGTGGTCGCGGTCTTGCCGAGGCCCATGTCGTCGGCCAGCACACCGCCGAGGCCGAGCTTCGCGAGGAACTGCAACCACGCCAGGCCGCGTCGTTGGTAGTGGCGGAGCTCGCCGTGAAACTCAGACGATTCCTGCTTCTCTTCGAGTTGTTCGTCGGGCAGACCAGCGAGCAGGTCGCGCACCCAATCGGCAGCTACCCGGTCGCGTTCGGCGACGCCGGCTGCGGCGTACGGGTCCGTCCCTCCTTCTGGGCCCGGGCCGTCGTGGACGAAGATCAGCGGGTTCTCTTCCGTGCTCTCGTCGTCGTTCGCGAGCCGCATTAATTCGAGCGGCTTGACCTTGCTGTGATTGGCTTTCAGGTCGGTGAGGCGTTCGCGTTTACGGCGAAGTTCGTCGGCGTCGATGCGCACCCACCGCTGCCCGGTGTGGAGCAGGGTGGCGCCTGCCTCCTCGGCGCGAGCGAGTTCGGCGTCAGAGATCTGTTCGTCGCCGATGACGAGCTTCCACTCGACGAGGGCGTCTTTGCCGAACTGCTTCTTGCGGTCGTCCGGCGGTGACGGGGTCGCCTCGCCCGCCACGCTGACGCGGGTGCGAACCAGCCGCTCGGGCCCGATGAGTTCGATGCCCAGCCTGTCGAGTTCGGCCGGTGCGATGTCGATGAAATCTTCGGCCAGGTCGAGGTCGAGTTCGACACC
>JAJCXU010000491.1 GCA_029263275.1 Ilumatobacter sp. | reverse complement strand
ACGCGATCGCCGCCGAGACGCGGTCCAAGATCGAATCGCTGCCTGAGTTCCAGTCCGCGGACGATTGGCGTGAGAAGTTCGCCACCGAACTTGGCACTGTCTAATGAGTGACGTCGACGTCGCCTACCTCGTCGTCGGCGCTGGCCCGGTCGGTCTGACCGCAGCGCGACTGCTGGCGAATCAGGGCCGACCGTGTCTCGTGGCCGAACGCCGCGAGGGGCCACAGCGGCACCCGGCAGCCCACGTCGTCAATGCGCGCACCCTCGAGATCTTCCGCCAGGCCGGGTTCGACATGCACGCGATCCACGACCTCGCGGCCGACCCGAGCGATGCGGGGCACGTCAACTACGTCACCACACTCGGCGGTGACCTCATCGGCCGCTTGCCGTTCGAACGTCAGGGACCCGAGGTCCTCGAAGTCACACCGACCCCACTCCGCAACATCTCTCAGCATCGTCTCGAGCCACTCCTGGCCGAAGAGGTCGCTGCCATGCCCACCGTTGATCTCCGGTACGAGACGGAGTGGGTGTCGAGCGTCTCCGACGACGATGGCGTCACCTCGGTGCTTCGTGACGTGGTGACCGATGCGCAATTCGAGGTGCGGAGTCGCTACCTCATCGCCGCCGATGGAGCCGGGAGTCGGATCCGCAAGGCAGCGGGCATCGACATGATCGGACCGCCCAGCCTGGAGAGCTTCGTGGCCATCCACTTTCGGGCCGACCTCCGTGAGGTCATTGCCGATCGACTCGGCGTGCTGCACTTCGTGATGGATCCGTCCGTCGGTGGTGCATTCATCGGCCACGACATCGACACCGAATGGGTGTACATGGTGTCCTTCGATCCGGCCGAGGAATCGGTCGACGACTACCCGCCCCAACGGTGCACCACGCTGGTCGCCAACGCGATCGGCGTCGACGGTGTCCCGATCGAGATCCTCAGTGCAGGGACCTGGCACATGAGCGCACAAGTCGCACAACGAATGCGCGACGACCGCACGTTCCTCGTCGGCGACGCCGCGCACCGGTTCCCGCCCACCGGCGGGCTCGGGCTGAACACTGGCGTTGCGGACGTCCACGGACTGGTCTGGAAACTCGGTGCCGTCGACGACCACTGGGCGGCCCCGTCGCTGCTCGACACCTACGAGCTCGAACGACGCCCGATTGCGGGAATCAACTGTGAGCAGAGCATGACCAATGCGTTCAAGATGCTGCACCTCCTCGAAGCGCTCGGGCTCACGACCAACCCAACAACCGAAGGACTCCACGCGATGCTCGCCGACCCCGCCAAGGCCGACGGGATCGCTGCGGCCGTGGACGAGCAGGCGACGCACTTCGACATGATCGGCTTGCAGCTCGGGTACTGCTACACCGAAGGGGCATTGGCCCGAGTCGGGGCAACACCTGGGCCCGACGACGATCCGCGTCGATTCGATCCGGACGCCGCGGTCGGCACGCGATTGCCGCACGGCTGGCTCGGCGATGGCCGATCGACGCTCGACCTGATTGCGGGTGATGTGATGACCGTGCTCAGCGTCGACGATCACGACAGCTGGGCAGCGGCCACCGAGCAGTCACCTGTTCCGATCATCCATCTGCGCATCGGCGTCGACATCGAGGTCGATCCCATTTGGCTGAAGGTCTGTGGTCTCGATACTGGCGGTGCACTGCTCGTGCGGCCTGACCAACACATTGCGTGGCGTGCAGACTCCGCCGACACCGTTGCGCTCGACAAGGTACTGGCACAGGTGCTCGGAACGCCGGCGTGATCTACGGGTGACGGGCAGCGGTGTCGCTCTGGTACTCGGCAGTGAGCTCGACGACCTCGGCGGGAAGTTCGCCTGACACGAGGTCGGCGAGGCTGACACCTTCGAGCACGCGGCGGAGCCCACCACGAATGGCCATCCAGACCTGCGGCAGTGCATCGGCAGGTGCCGGATAGGAAAGATCGCGCAGGCTCTCGTCATGCACGTCGGCCAGCGGGCCGTCGACCGCACGGAACACATCGGCGAGAGAGATGTCCTCGGCTGGCCGCGACAACGCGAAGCCACCGTCAGGGCCGCGCTTCGATCGCACGAGTTCGGCCCGTTTGAGGTCGCGGGTGATGTCGAGCAAGTACTTCAGCGAAATGTTCTGGCGTCGCGCAATCGCCTCGGCCTTGACGACACCGCCCGGCTCGTTGGCGAGTTCGCCGGATGCGAGTTCGGCCATCGCCCTGACGGCATTGTCCACTCGCTCCGAGATCCGCATCGCCACGACGGTATCGGCCGGCTGATCCGCGGCAACACGGCGCGGGCGGACGAGCCGTCAGCGACTGGCCGCGCCAGCGCGCTCGACGTCTTCGAACAAGCGAACGAAGTTCCCTCCGAGCACCTGGTCGACGTCGGTGGCATCGAGGCCCCGATCACGCAAGAGCGCAGCCACCTCGGGGAACTGCGCATAGGACGTGAGTACCGGTCGGTAGTTGGCGTCGAGATCGGTGCCGATGGCGACATGGTCCACGCCCACCACCTCAATCAATCGACAGATCTCGTCGGCGTACTCCGCCAACGACGTGAGCGCTACTCCCGAGGGCCACGCGCCGATGATCCCACCCGCTTCGGCGACGACACACGCATGTTCTTCGGTCAGCAGCCGAGCGTGCTGCGCCCCTGGCACCGCGAGATGGCTGTGGGACACCATGATCGGACTCGACGAGGTGTTGAGTGCGTCAACGGTTGTTTCGAAGGTGGCGTGCGCGAGGTCGACGATCATGCCGAGGCGGTTCATCTCGTTGATCACCTCGGAGCCGAACGAGGTGAGTCCGTCGTGCACACTGTCCTCGGTTTGAATATCGCCCAGTTCGTTGACCCGGTAGTGCACGAGCGTGATCGACCGGACCCCGTCGCGGTATGCCGCATCGAGACCGCCGGCGGATCCGTCGAGAAAGTCGCCACCTTCGCAGCTCAAGAACACACCCGGTTGGCCGTGCGCGTGCGTCGCGGCGATGTCGGCAGCGCACAGCACTGCGGTGACGTCGTCGCGTTGTTGGACTGCCGCCAGCGCAGCGACTTGGCGCCGGTGGTCGGCAGCCGCTTCGCCCTGCTCGAAGTCCCGGACTGCGTGCAGACCACCCGATGCGTTGGGACCAATGACGGTCAAGTCGGCAACCGTCGATGCGTTGA
>JAJCXU010000490.1 GCA_029263275.1 Ilumatobacter sp. | reverse complement strand
GGTTGCACGGCTCGACTCTCCGAGCAGGTGCAATGGCAGCGAGTGTCCAACTTCGGCAGCGGCGAAGAGATCCTTCGAGCCGTTGAGGTAGCCGTCGAGCCATCGCCCGAGCCACCCGGAGGTCGGAATGCCAGTGGTCTTGCCGGCCATCCACTTCGCCATCGAATTGAAGTGGCTCAGGTCTGGGTCGGGGTACCCGACGCCTTCGACGATCGCGAGTTGGCCGTAGTCCCAGAACTCCTTGAGGATGGTCAGATCGGGGTGAAGTCCCGTGTTGGCGTTGATCGGGAGGGTCTGGCCAGCGGGAATGGCGAGCTCACCGTGCTGCGAGTAGTACTCGCCGTCGGTGATCGGCACGACGGTGTTCAGCCCGTCGTTGCCGCCGAACATGCCCAGCACGATCAGAATGCCGTCCGTCGCGCCGATCGGTCCGGCAGCCCACGACGTGTCGATGTTGCCAAGGGCCGTGTCGAGCAGGGTGGAGCCGGGACCGGCAACGAGGCCCGCTCCGGCGCCCATGCCCACAAGTTGAAGGAATCGGCGACGGTCGAGCGCGTGCGCCTCGTTGAACGACGCGAGGGCCGCTTCAGGCGTCGAGAGATGGTGGAGTGCACCGGTGGTGGAGATGTCGTTGTCGAGCATGGTGAGTTCTCCGTTCAGGCCACGTGCAGTTCGGGGGCGAGCAGGATCAGGAAGACCAGGTAATTGCGATCCCACCGGCTGGAGGCGGCCGCATGGTCGATCAGTTGCTGTCGCGATGATGGCGTCAGGGCGACCTCCATGAGACTCGCCATGTTGTCCACCACCTGTTCGTTCGTCATGGTGGGGATGTAGTCCGGCCACGGACTCGCATCGGTCAGTTCGTCCCGTGTCAGCTGGCCGTGTCGGAATTGGAGATACCCACCTTCTGACCAGTAGTCGCGGTGCGCGGCCCACGCGAAGCCCTGCGCAATCCGAGCCCGCGCCTCCATGGCGCTGGCGTTGACGTAGTAGCCGTTGATCTTCCAGCCACTGACGTTTGGCGGCCGCAGAATCTCCTGGCCGGTATTGCCCAGAAGCCATGTCGGCGTGACATCTTCAGACGGAAGGTTGAACGCGTACAACAGCGACGCGATCCAGTCGATTGGCGAACGAACGAGCCCGGTGAGCACCTCATCCGCGTAGAACTCATCGCGCAGCAGCATGGTGCGCACCCACGGGCGAACGTCGAAGTCGGCCGCCACCAAGGCGTCACGCATCGCCGCGATCACCGCGGCGGGTGGCGTCTGGTTGGCGAAGTCGACCCAGAGCTTGCGCGACAGGAACTCGGCGGCGACCAGCCGCGTCGGTCGGCCGCGGTTGTGCACATTGCTGGCACCGGCAGGCACGACGCCGTTACCCAGAATCACATCGATCGTCTCGTCACCATGGAGGCGCGGATCGGGTGTGTTGTTGATCGTCTGGCCCAGGAATTGCTTGACCGAACTGTCGTGGTAGATCGGGGTCCAGTGTTGCTTGGGGAGGTCATCGAGCCAGACGTACTCGTCGGTCTCCCAGTTGTCGCTATGCCCAGTCCAGGCTGCCGTGGCGGCTTCCACGTCGGCCTCGGTGTAGTTGCCGACCTCGAGCAGGAAGAGCTCCATCAACTCGCGCGCGAAGTTCTGATTGGGAGAGTCCGCCTCGTTGCGATTGTTGTCGAGGTAGCGCAGCATGGCGACCTGGATCGACATGGCCTTGACCATGTTGCGCAAGTTGCCGAGACCGTTGGCGCGGTACAGATCGATCTGTTCACGCATCAGTACGGCGCTGCCGACCTTGCCGATTTCGCTGACGAGATGTCCGTGCCAGAAGAGCGCCATCTTCTCCTGCATCGGCTTCGGCGAATCGTTCGCCATGCGGTCGAACCAGAAGTGAGCAAGCTCTTGACCACGTCGCCAGTTGTCGTCTTCACCGGTGTTCTGGAACACGACCGAGGGAGGGTTCGCAGGGACGTCGAGAATGTTGTCGACGATGGCCTCGAACGACGCCAACGCCATCAGTTCGTCGACACGGGACTGCCGGTCGATGAACTCGGTGCGGCGCAGGAGGTGGCGAACGTTGCGTTCGTTCTTCAGTGGCACAGTGGGGTGTTCCTCGTCGTTCGGATTCGGACGAATCGCCGAAATCAGTGAATGCGTTGCCCGCTGTTCCCTGTATCGACGTTCATCCCACTTCCTTGAACGCCTCGTTGTAACCCAACCGCAACATTAGCGGTCTGGTTCTGCCCTGTCGAGTCCACACGCAGGGAAAACGCGAAGAACCGCCCCGGAGGGCGGCTCTTCGGTGGATCGATCTTGTCGATCTCTTGATCGGTGATGCCGCTGTCAGTGATGACAGCGGAGCGGTCTCACTCCTCGACGTTGGAGGGAGCGCCCTTACGGGCACCGTAGCGACGGTTGAAGCGCTCGACGCGACCACCGGAGTCAACGAGCTTCTGCTTGCCCGTGAAGAACGGGTGGCACTCGTTGCAGAGTTCAACGGTGAGGTCGCCCTCGACGGTTGACTTCGTGGTGAACGTATTGCCGCAGGAGCAACGCACGCCAGTGTCGGTGTACGTGGGGTGGATGTCGGTCTTCATGATGATTCGTCTCAATTCTCAGTTGATCTTCCTGGTGCCGGCTGAACGAATTCGTCGGCGACAGATCGGGCGGACAGAGTGTAACCACGCGCGATCACGTTTTGTTCCGGGCAGAGAGACCGCAGCGCCGTTGGCGCTGCGGGGTTCACATTCCGGGTTGTTTGGCGATCTCGCTGAGGAACTCTGCGTTGGTGCGGAACGTCTTCAGACGGTCGATCAGCAGCTCCAGGCCGGGAGCGGCATTGCCATCGGCGGCGAGGCCGCTGAGAACTCGGCGGAGCTTCCAGACCATTTGGAGTTGCTTGCGGTCGAAGAGGAGTTCTTCGTGCCGAGTCGACGAAGCGTCAACGTCGATGGCGGGATAGATGCGACGCTCAGCAACCTTGCGGTCGAGACGCAGCTCCATGTTGCCGGTGCCCTTGAACTCTTCGAAGATCGCTTCGTCCATGCGGCTGTTCGTGTCGACCAACGCCGTGGCGAGGATCGTCAACGAGCCACCCTCTTCGACGTTGCGGGCCGAACCGAAGAACTTCTTCGGTGGGTACAGCGCACCAGCGTCGATACCACCGGAGAGGATCTTGCCGCTCGACGGTGCGGCGAGGTTGTACGCACGGCTGAGGCGGGTGATGCCGTCGAGGATGATGACGACGTCCTTGCCCTCCTCGACCTTGCGACGCGCCTTGGCGATAGCCATCTCGGCGACATGCGTGTGCTCGTCACTCGGGCGATCGAAGGTGGACGAAATCACTTCGCCCTTGACCGAGCGCCGCATGTCGGTGACTTCCTCGGGACGCTCGTCGATGAGCAACACGAGTAGTTCGACTTCCGGGTTGTTCAACTCGATCGACTGGGCGATCGTCTTCATCACCGTGGTCTTGCCCGCCTTGGGCGGCGAGACGATGATGCCGCGCTGGCCCTTACCGATCGGCGAGAGGAGGTCGACGATGCGAGCCGTCATGTTGGCCGGGTCGGCAGGATTCTCGAGACGCAGCTGCTGATCCGGGAACAATGCCGTGAGCTTCTCGAAGTGCGGACGCTTCTTCGCCGCCTCGGGGTCGCCACCGTTGACCGTCTTGACGTCGATCAGCTGCGGGTTCTTCTCATTGCGCTGGGCAGGCCGGACCGTGCCGACGACCTCGTCGCCCTTACGCAATCCGTACTGCCTGGTCACCTTGACGGTGATGTAGGCGTCCTGCTTCGTCGGCAAATAGCCGTCGGTGCGCAGGAAGCCGTAGCCCTCGTCGCGAATGTCGAGGAAGCCTGACACCTCGACGGGCTCGGTGCTCTGCGGCTGACCGTCACTGTCGAGCAGCTCGAGATCTTCGCCCTGCGGTCCTTCGTTGCCGCGGCCTCCGCCCTTGCGACGACGCCGACGGCGCTTGTTGCCGCCCTCTCCTCCGTCGTCGTTCCGATTGCGTTGCTGGCCGCCACCCTGATTTCCGCCTTGGCCACCACCCTGATTGCCGCCCTGGTTGCCGCCTTGATTGCGGTTCCGGTTGCCACCCTGGCCGCCGCCGTCGCGGTTGTTGCCGCCGTCGTTGCCACGGCCGTCGCCCGAGTTGCGTTGACCGCCGCCTTCGCCACGGTTTGCGTCTCGGTTGCCGTCGGGCTGATTGCGAGTGCGATTCCGGTTGCCGCCGCCGCTGCGGTTGTCGGCGCCTTCCTTCTCCGCTTCCTTGCTGTCGCCATTCGACGAGCCGACGTCGCTGACGTTGGTGTCGACGCCTTGTTCGCGCAGCGCGATCTCCCAGTCGGCGAGCGGCTGACCGTCGTCGCCAAGGACGACGCCATCTGCCGCCGGAGCCGACTCGGTTTGGCGCGGCGCACGCGAAACAGTGCGTTCGGTGCGCTGCGGGGGCTCGCTCTTCTCCGCCGGGGCCTCAACGTCCTTCGCCGGAGCGTCGACGACAGCAGCCACCGGCTCACTCGACGGACCCGTGGTGTCGAGGATTTTGTCGATGATGTCGGACTTCTTCAGCCGCGAGTTGGCCTTGACGCCGAGCGCCTTGGCCATTTCCAGCAGGGTGTCCTTGTCCTTGGATTCCAGGACGGACTGTTCGAGAGCGGCAGCGGCCACGTTGTTCCTCTCCTCCTGCAGTCAGCCTGTTGGGCTGGAAGACAGAAAGTGATCAGGTCTCAGGGAAGGCGATGAGGGGTCGAATCGCGCCCGACGGAATCCCCTGAGCAGACATTCGCACACAACCGAGAGTTCGGGGTGCGACTCGGCGAACCGAGTGGCGATGACGATAGCCCACTGGCCTGCGGGAATGCAACGTCTCGACACGCATTGCTCACAACGATGTGATTTCGACGGGTGGCCCCGACCCCATCCCCGTCGCGCCCAAAATCCTGCGTTGGCGTCCCGCTGAGCAGGAACTCAGCGCAGGATTTGGGGTGCTTCAGTGCGTGAGTTGTTCGACCAGCCGTTGCACGGCGGCCAAGTCGTTGGCAACGGTCTGAGTTCGTTCTTCACGCTCGAACAGGTCGGCGAGGTGTGCGGGGAGTGCGGGGCGCAGGCCGATGGCGTCCTCGACCGCGTCCGGGAACTTGGCAGGATGTGCTGTTGCGAGGGTGACAACGGGGCCTGCGTCGTCAGTGGCGGTCAGCATCCGTGCCGCCGCGGTCGCGGTGGCGGAGTGCGGATCGAGGACATACCCCGACGCCTCATAGACGCGTCGAATCTCGGTCAGCGTGGCCGAGTCGTCGAACGCTGCGGCCCGGAACGAACCCGTCATGAACTGCTCGCGCTGGTCGCCTTCGATGTCGAGCCGCCCCATCGCTCGGAACCGAGTCAGTTGCTCGGTGGTCAAGCCACCGTCGCGACCATTCATCTCGAACAGCAGTCGCTCGAAGTTCGACGACACCTGGATGTCCATCGAGGGGCTCAGGGTGGGAACCACGTCGCGAGCGGACATGTCGTTGTCGTTGACGAACCGAGTGAGGATGTCGTTCGTGTTCGACGAGATGATGAAGTCACGAATCGGCGCGCCCATCTCGCGTGCGATCCAGCCCGCTAGCACGTTGCCGAAGTTGCCGGTCGGCACGCTGAACGTCGGCGCTTCGGCAAACGCTTCAGAGGCGGTGACGTAGTAGACGGTTTGGGCCATGACGCGGGCCCAATTGATCGAGTTGACGGCCGACAACTGGTTGCGATTGCGGAATTCGGCGTCGTTGAACATCGCCTTCACGAGGTCCTGGCAGTCGTCGAACGTGCCCTCGACGGCGACCGTGTGGACATTCGGGGCATCGACCGTGGTCATCTGCTTGCGCTGCACATCGCTGGTCCGACCCAGCGGATACAGGATCACGATGTCGACGTTCGCGCAGCCCGACACTCCATCGATCGCGGCCGAACCGGTGTCGCCGCTCGTCGCGCCGACAATCGTGACCCGTTCACCTCGAGCTGACAAGACGTGATCGAACAACTTGCCGACGAGCTGCAGCGCCACGTCTTTGAAGGCGAGGGTGGGACCGTGGAACAGCTCCTGCACCCAGAGCCGGTGGTCGATCTGCACCAGCGGAGTGATCGCCGAATGCCGGAAGGTCGAATAGGCCTCCGTACACAGATGGGTCAGTGTGACTTCGTCGATGTCGGGAGCGACGAAGGGCAGCATCACTTCGACGGCGCGTTCGACGTAGGTCCGCGCACCGCGAGTTGGCTGCACGGTCGGCCACGTCTCGGGCATGTACAGGCCACCGTCAGTGGCGAGGCCAGCGAGCAGTACATCGTTGAAGCCGAGGTCGGGAGCAGATCCGCGTGTCGAGACGTAACGCATGTCAGTCGCCAATCACGCGCAGCAGGCCGCCGACCTTGAGCACGGCATCGAGTTCATTGAGTTCGCGCACGGTGGCTTGCACGTCCTTCTCCAGTGCCTCGTGAGTGATGAAGACCAGCCGAGCATCGGGCCCGTTGCCCTCCTGCTCGGCCACGCGGATGCTCACGTCGTGTTTGGCGAACACACCGGTCACGGCGTGCAGCACGCCGGGCTGATCCGCCACGTCGAGTCCAAGGAGGTACTCCGCAGACGTTTCATCGATCGGCCGAATGGTGGCCTTGCCCAAGGTGCCCAGCGAGCCGTGGGTACCAGCGCGCAGGTTGATGGCGGCATCGACCACGTCGCCGAACACGGCGCTCGCCGTTGGAGCGCCTCCTGCGCCACGACCGTAGAACATCAAGCTGTCGACGAAGTCGCCTTCGACGAACACGGCGTTGAAGCTGTCACGAACTGTGGCGAGCGGATGGTGCTCGGGAACCATCGAGGGATGCACGCGGACGCTGATGTCACCGCTCGTGCTGTCGCGCTCGACAATGCCCAGCAGTTTGACCACGTAGCCGAGCCGTCGGGCAATCGCGATTTCCGAGGCGGTGATCTCGCTGATGCCCTCGTGATAGACGTCGCCAGCGACGACCTTCTTACCGAACGCGACGGTGGCGATGATGGCGGCCTTCGCACCAGCGTCGTAGCCCTCGACGTCAGCAGTGGGATCGCGCTCGGCGTACCCCAAGCTCTGTGCATCCCTGAGCGCGGCGCCGTAGTCAGCGTCGCCGCCGCTGTCGACGGCGTCGGTCATCTTCGTGAGGATGTAGTTGGTCGTGCCGTTGATGATGCCAAGGACGCGCGTAATCGGCTCGCCGTGCAAGCTCTCGCGCAGTGCACGCATCACCGGGATACCGCCAGCAACGGCAGCCTCGAACAACAGATCATGTCCGGCGGCGTCGGCTGCGGCGTAGAGCTCAGCACCCACGTTTGCGAGGAGTTCCTTGTTCGCCGTGACCACCGGCTTGCCGTGTTCGAGGGCGGCGAGGATCAGTTCCCGGGCTGGCTCGATGCCGCCAATCGACTCGACGATGATGTCGACGTCGGGATCGCTGACCACGGCCATGGCATCGCGAGTGAGGACACCCTCTGGCACCTCGACATCTCGCGGGGCGGACATGTTGCGCACCGCCACGCGGGTAACTCCCAGATCGATCCCAGTCCGCTCCAGCACGCTGGCACGTTGGGTGGCGACGAGATCGATGAGTGCGGCGCCCACGTTGCCGCAGCCGAGCACCCCGATCTTGAAGGTCATTGCTTCGCTGGTCACGCGGCTGAGGCTACTGGCTCAGCTCGCTCCGATCAGGGTGCGTTCCGCGGCATCTCATCGCACTTTGGCCAGCCGCGTGATGCCGATACGGTGCCGCCCATGACGAGCGTGTCCGACCTCCTCCAGACCGCCAGCAACGATTTCCAGATGGTCGTGGACACGATCGGTGCCGACCAGTGGGACCTCCCAACACCATGCCCAGACTGGTCGGTGCTCGAGCTGGTTGGGCACGTCGTGGCGGGCAGCGAAATGGCAGCGGCACTGATCGGAGGTGCCTCGCGCGACGAGGCGATCGGACTTCTCGCCACCGACTTTTTGGGTGATGATCCCATCGCCGCCGTCCGCGCCGCGTTGGCAGCGCAACAGGACGCACTCGCTGCCCCCGACCTCGAAACCATCACCTGCCAGCACCCCGCTGGCGACATGCCGGCAGATCGATTGCTCAGTTTCCGGATCGGCGACCTGCTCGTGCACCGCTGGGATCTGGCCCGCGCCATCGGCGCAGACGAACAACTCCCGCTCGACGTCGTGCAGCGCGTCTGGGACGACATCGCGCCGATGCGGCCCATCATCGCTCAGCTCGGCGTGTTCGGCGACGGCCCGAGCAAAACGGTCGCCGAAGACGCACCGCTCCAGGAACGCCTGCTCGACCTGATGGGCCGGCGGGTCGACGTCAGCTGACGTCGCGACCGAGGAACGCTGCGAGCTGATCAGCTGCGCATGCTCCGTCCGGGCACTCTTGCTCAAGACCGAACGGCGCGGCACCGTCGTCACCACGGAATGCGTCCTGAATCGACGACTTCGCCTGCTCGAGAATCTGAGCTGCGAGTGCCGGTGCGATGTCGGTTGACTGCCCCGTCGCCTTGGCGAGGTCCCATCCGTGGGTGAAGGTGTCGTTCATTGCCAGGCCCATCACCGCGCCAGCCGGCATCTCTCCGAACGGCATCTTCACCATCGACTGCATGACGCCCTCGGCGTCGAAGCTCTCAGCGAGAGCTCCCGCTGCTTCGTCGAACGCTGCCAGGTAGTCACCAGCGGCGTAGTCGACCTCTTCGCCGCTCGGCGCCTCGCCCTTCACTCCCGCAGCGAAAAAGCCTTGCGCGCCGATGAGGTGGTTGATCAGACCGGCGACGTCCCATGACGCGCACGGCGTCGACTTGGTCATGTCCTCGGATGTGACGTTGGCCAGCACTGCTCGGGTGGATGCGTTGACCATCTGAAGGGGTTGTGAACTCATGGCAGCAAGCTACTCCCCCGGCTATGACATCGCCGATGACGCGTCAGGTCACGACGCGATCACCGACGGATGATGTCGTGATACTTGTCGACGTTGCCGACGACGTCGTTGAACCGATTTTCATCGAGCACGGCGCCTTCACGACGAACGTCGTCAGGATCGATGGTGAGCAGGCGATCGACCTTCGCGAAACTCGGGCGCCGTTTCGGGTCCCAGGCACCGCTCCCAACCGGGATGTGCTCGCGGCGCTTCTTGTTCTTCGACGTCAGCTGCACTCCAGCGAGGTCGTCGCCGATGCGGCCGATGATCACGACCGGGCGATCCTTGCCCTGATTCGGATCCTCCTCGTACGGCACCCACGTCCAGACGACCTCACCCGGGTCCGGGTCACCATCGAGATTCGGCGAATACTCGATGCGTACGCCGGGTTCGACGCGCCGAGTACGCGGCGCCTCCTTGCGTTCGGGCTTACCCGTGCCCCGCTCACGTTCTTTCTGCGCGGCCTGGATCTGCTTGAACAGCTTGAGGAGGATGTTCATCCACTTCGTCATGAGAGCTCCTGTGTCAGGGGTGTCGAGGGTGCGTCAGCCGATGTCTGCGCGAAGCAGATCGTCGTACGTCTCGCGGCGAACAACGAGGCGGGCATCACCATCGGCGGCAAACACGACCGGCGGTCGCGTGATCTTGTTGTAGTTGGAGCCCATCGAATGGCCGTACGCGCCCGTGACCGGCATCGCGAGCAGGTCACCGACAGCGATGTCAGCTGGCAGCTGCGCCTCGAACGACAGCACGTCACCGGACTCGCAGTGTTTGCCGACCAGTCGAGCAGTGAGCGCGCGTTCGTCTGCAACCGCACGCGGGAGGAACGATTCATACCCCGATCCGTACAAGACGGGCCGCGGGTTGTCGCTCATCCCACCATCGACCGAGATGTAGGTGCGGACGCCCGGAATGTGTTTGACGGTGCCGACGCTGTAGACGGTCATCGCCGCCGCTGCAGCAATGGCTCGTCCTGGTTCGACGCTGACTTTCGAGCGCACGCCGAGCGCGTCGCAGGCATCGAGCAGAACGTTGCCCCATTGCGCGATCGTCGGCGCTTCTTCCCCTTCGACATACGCAACGCCCAAGCCACCACCGAGCACCAGCTCCGGGAGGTCGAGCGGTACGGCGAAGTCGGCCATCACTGCGGCGGCCTTCGCGAACGACGAGGCCTCGAACACGTTCGACCCGATGTGGCAATGCACACCGACCAACTCGACCGACGCAGACCGGCGCGCCCTGTCGACGGCCTTGAGCGCATCGCCATTGCCGAGGTTGAAGCCGAACTTCGAGTCGTCTTGCCCTGTGGCGATGAACTCGTGGGTGTGCGCCGACACGCCCGGCGTGATGCGCAACAGCACTTTCGGGGTGGGGCCGACCTGCTCGGAGGCGAGCACGTCGAGACGATCGAGCTCGTCGAAGGAGTCGACGATGATGTGCCGAACTCCCACGGCGACTGCCTCACGGAGTTCGGTCATCGACTTGTTGTTGCCGTGCAACGTGCACGCAGTGGCTGGGACGCCAGCGGCGAGCACGACGGCGAGTTCCCCGCCCGACGCAACGTCGAGGAGCAGGCCTTCGTCGTACACGAGGCGAGCCATCGCCTTGCACAGAAACGCCTTGGTGGCGTACACGACCTGCTGATGACCGAACGCGGCCACCGCCTGCTGGCAGCGCGCCCGCAGATGTGCCTCGTCATAGACGAACACCGGCGTGCCGTACTCCGCCGCGATCGCCGCGACAGAGCAGCCGCCGACACTCAACGCGCCGTCATCACCGACAGCAGCCGTGTCGGACAACAGCTGCAACGGAATCGCACTCACTGCCCACCCCCGAAGAAACTGTCTCGGTGGCTGGCCAGGTGACGATGTCCCTCTCGGGATGGGGTGAGGGTCATCACATTTGCTCGGGCGCGGTGATGCCGAGCAGGCCAAGGGAGTGCTCGAGGACGCGAGCGGTCAGGTCGGCGAGGGCCAGGCGGCTCGTGCGGACCGGCTCGTCAGACTTGAGAATCGGACACTCTTGGTAGAAGGACGAGAAGTCCGTCGCCAGTTCGTACACGTACGTGCAGAGCTTGTGCGGGCTGTACGAATCGAGGGTGTTGTCGATGGCGGAGGGATACGCGAGCAGACGCATGGCGAGCGCCCGTTCCTGCGGCTGATCGAGTGCGATGTGTGCGGCCCGCACCGATGCCCGGCCGATGTCAGCTCGGCGGAAGATCGAACAGATCCGGGCGTGCGCGTACTGCAGATACGGCCCGGTATTGCCCTCGAACGCAAGCATCCGATCCCAGTCGAACACGTAGTCCTTGATGCGTTCGGTGGACAGGTCGAAGTACTTCAGCGCCCCGATGCCGACCATGTTGGCGATGACGAGCCGATCGTCGGGTCCGATGTCTGGGTTCTTCTCGGCAATGGCGGCTTCGGCCCGTTCGACCGCCTCGTCGAGCAGATCGGCCAGCTTGACCGAGTCACCCGCACGGCTTCGCATCATCTTGCGATCCTCGCCGAGCACGTTGCCGAACCCGACATGCACTGCCTCGGTCGGCTCCTGGAGCCAGCCTGCCATGGCGCAGACCTCGAACACCATCTGCAGGTGCTGAGCCTGAGGTGAGCCGATGACGTAGAGCATCAGGTCGGCGCCGAGCCGCTCGACGCGGTCGACCACGCACGCCAGGTCGCTGGTTGCGTACATGAACGCGCCAGTTTGCGACTTGGCAATCATCGGCAACGGGTCGCCGTCCCGATTCTTGAAGCCAGCGGGATAGACAACCATCGCGCCGTCGTCTTCGTGGAGGAGACCCGACGCCTCGAGCCGTTCGTAGACACCTTCCATCAGCGGTTGGTAGCGACTCTCCCCCGCCAGGTCGTCGTCGGTGAGCAGCACGTCGAGTTTCGTGTACACGCGGTTGAAGTACGCGTTCGACATCTCGACCAGACGGCGCCACAGCACCAGGGTCGGTTCGTCACCTCCCTGCAGCAGCACGACTCGTTCGCGGGCGCGCTCCTGGAACTCTTCGGAGTCGTTGAACTTCGCATTGGCTTGTTTGTAGAAGCCATCGAGGTCACCCTGGGAGAGCCCATCGCTCGCCACGTCCTCGCCGAGGTCGAGCAAGTGCTCGATGAGCATGCCGAACGGTCGACCCCAGTCGCCGATGTGGTTCTCGCGGATCACCGTGTGCCCGACGGACTCGTGCAACCGAACTAGCGAGTCGCCGATCACGGTCGAACGCAGATGACCGACATGCATTTCCTTGGCAACGTTCGGCGCGGAGTAGTCGACCACCACGGTCTTGAGCTCCGCGGCCGGGGCGACGCCGAGCCGCTCGTCTGCGGCGACCACCGCCAGTTCCGCCTCGAGAAAGGACGAAGAGAACGTGACGTTGATGAAGCCGGGGCCAGCGACCTCGAGGTCCGTCGCCACGTCGGTCAGGAGGCCCGAATCGACGACCTGCTGCGCGAGGTCACGCGGGTTCGCCCCGACTTGCTTCGCCAGCGCGAGCGCGCCGTTGATCTGTGCGTCGGCGCGGTCAGACGGTCGCACCGTTGGATCGGCGGGCGAGCCACCATTGAGATCGGCGAACAACGGCGCGAGCAGCGTTGAGAGTGAGGCGAGGGGATCGGACATGCGTCGACCATTCTGCCCGACGCGAGCCCCTGGTCCCCTGACCCTTCTTGAGCGATCGACGAGGCGAACTACCCTCGTCGATGATGAGTCGGAGTCCGCGGTGAGTCTCGGTCGCGGCTCCACACGATCCCCGGTCGACTTGATTCGACTTCCCAGGCAGCCACGAGCTCCGCTTGCCGCCATCGGGCGGCGCATCGGATTCGCCGTTGGTCTGTTGGTCTTCATCGCGATCGTCGTCTTGATCGGTCGAGACGGCTACACCGATTCCGCCGGCGGCCAACTGGGCCTGATCGATGCGCTGTACTACGCATCGGTCACCGTCACCACCACGGGCTACGGCGACATCAGCGCCGTCACGTCCTCAACGCGCCTGGCGGCGCTCCTGTTGATCACCCCCGCCCGCATCCTCTTCCTGATCCTCGTCGTCGGCACCACCGTGGAAGTCCTGACCGAGCGATCCCGCACGTTGCTGCAGACCCAACACTGGAGACGAACCGTGAACCACCACCACCTCATCTGCGGATACGGCTCGACGGGCCGCGCCGCAGCCCGCGCGCTCATTGCCCAGGGCGTCAGCACGAGCGACATCGCAGTGGTCGACATCGACGAAGAGGCCATCGCGTTGGCGAGCGAAGACGGCTTCATCACCATCGTCGGCAATGCGTCCAACGTGTCGGTGCTCAATCAAGCGGCGATCCACCGCGTCCAGTCCGTCGTGGTCACACCGAATCGAGACGACACCGCCGTGCTGATCACGCTCACCGCGCGCGAGTTGAACCCCGAGGCGCGCATCGTTGCCACGGTGCGCGAACGCGAGAACCTCCATCTGCTCCGGCAGAGCGGTGCCGACTCGGCCATCGATCAGGCCGCAGCCGTTGGACGCTTGGTCGGCATCGCGACGCAAACCCCACAGGCGCTCGACGTGATCGACGATCTCCTGGAGGCCGGGTCCGACTTGGAAATCGTCGAAGTCGCTCCGATCGTTTCCGACGGCGTCCACATTGCTCCTCCAGAGGTCCGTGTCCTCGAAGTCATTCGAGGCGGGCAGCGGCTCGCTTTCGACGATTTGACTATCGGTCCGCTCCGAGCTGACGACCGACTCATGGCAGTGAGTTCAGCCACGTCGCAACCTGGCAGAAAGGCGAACGATTCGGCTGGAGGCACCGGCAATGCCCGGTAGCTTGCCCCAGTAACTTGAACACCCCGCCCTCGTAGCTCAGGGGATAGAGCACTGGTTTCCGGAACCAGGTGTCGTAGGTTCGAATCCTACCGAGGGCGCGACTTGCAGCGCTGAGCGCCCGAACCACGACAGTTCCGACGCCCCGCAACCCCGAGATCGCGTTGTTGCTCTCAGTCCGGGCCCGGCTCGGCCGGCATCGACGTCGTGCTCGTCGTCGACGTGGTGCTCGATGTCGGCCCAACAGTTGTACTGGTGGTCGACGTGGTGCTGGTGGTGCTGGTCGTGCTGGTCGTCGTCGAGGTCGTGGTGGGCGGCACCGTTGTGGTGGTCGTCGTCACGATGGTCGAGGTCGTCGTCGAGGTGGGCGGCACGGTCGTGGTCGTCACCGGCGGCGGATCCGCTGGCGCTGGCACCCACGGCGACGTGAACACGACCGGTCGGTACCGATGCGGTTGCGGCCAGGCGTCACGCAACATGTCGCGTGCATTGTTCGAGATCGTGACGATCAACTGACCCCGAGCGTCACGCGTCGGCAGCAGGTGCGCGTGGTACGTGTTCATCTTCGGGTCACCGTTGTGCGGTGCGATGTCTCGTGACTCCACGGTCGTCCACGGCCCCCACGGTTGGTTGGCCACATCGACGCTGAATCCTTCGGCCCAGTAGCCGTTGACCGCGGCCACGCCCACCCACTGGCCGTCGAAGTAGCGCGGCTGAAACGGGAACTCGGCCCAATGCCTCGACAGAATCGGGACGGCGTCTGCCGGATCTGCTGACCACCCTTCTGCGGTGCGGTACTCCGGGCTGTCGAAGACGCGACCTCGGCCAACTCGAGCCAGGAACACCTGCGTGGCGGAGTGCGGCCCGTTCCAGTAGCCACCTTCGCGTGCGAGGTTCTGTTCGAAGCTGTTGCCGAACAAGTAGGTGTGTGTCGCGTCGCTGGCCATCGCGTAGCCGTAGATCGGGGTCACCCCGGAGTTGGCTGCCTGGCGAAAATCCCGCCGAGCCATCGTCTCGGGGTCGTACGTGGCGATGAACGTCTCGGTCGGATGCCAACCGAGACCATCAGGAGGTTGTGGGTCAACGCCGTCTTTGACCATCTTCACCCAGACGACGCGCACCTCGCCATCGAGCAGTTCA
>JAJCXU010000489.1 GCA_029263275.1 Ilumatobacter sp. | reverse complement strand
GCCTGAAGCCGACGTCCGCGCCTCCACGATCGGACTCTGTCGCCCACACTTCACCACCGTGGTGATCGACGATCTTGGCAACGATCGCCAGCCCGAGACCTGAGCCGGGCATGCTGCGCGTGGTTTCGGAGCGGTGGAAGCGGTCGAAGACTCGCTGCCGGTCGGCCTCGGGGATACCGGGTCCACCGTCGCGTACGGCGACGAAGCCATCACGAACGACCACCTCGATCGGCTCGTCGGTCGGGCTGAACTTGTGCGCGTTGCCGATGAGATTCGTGACGGCACGCTCGAGCATCGCCTCGTTACCATTGACGGTGACCGGTTCGGCCGAGACGTCGATCGGCCGATCGGTGCGCTGCTGCCAACGAGCGACAGCGCGGGACACCACGTCATCAAGACGCAGCGGCGAGAGTCGTGCATCTCGATCGTTGTTGTCCGACGCCAGATCGATCAACTCGTCGAACAACGACCCGAGTTCGGCGACTTCCCCGGAGATTGCAGCAAGCACCGCGGCACGGTCCGCGGCAGAAATCTCAACCGGTGATCGCTCGATTCGGTCAAGCATCGCGACATTCGCGCGCAGGCTGGTCAGCGGTGTCCGAAGTTCGTGGCTGGCGTCCTGCACCAGTCGCTGCTGCTGCTCGCGACTCATCTCGAGTGCTGCAAGCATCGTGCGCATGCTCGCTGCGAGCGTGCCGATCTCGTCACTGCGTTCGACCGGAACGTCAACCGAGAAGTCGCCGGTGTCGGCAACAGTTGCTGCCACGTCGGCAAGCCGGCGCAGCGGTCGAGTCGTCCGGCGCGCCAGTCCCCAACCGATCAGCGATGCCACGATCGTGGCGACCACGGCGATGACACCGAACCGTGACAGCAGACTCCGCAACAAGTCGTCATCTTCAGCAGTCGAACGAGCGACCTGAATCGCCCCACCCTCGGGCAGGGCCTGGGTGTACATCCGGTACGACTCTCCGTCGATGGTGATGTCCTCAAACACACCGTCGGGGCGACGATTCCCACCCGGATTGAGGTCGATCATCTGCTGCACGGCATCGGTGATGGGCAGATCACCGCCACTCGTCCCGTTGACCTCACCCTGACGGGTGGTGGTCTGCACGATCGCGTCAGGGTCGAACGGCAGATCCGGGCCGGTGTTGTCACGCGGCCCTCTGCGGCCATCGGGAGATTCTCGATTGCCGACCGTGACGTCGGCGGCTCGCTCCTGCAGGAAATTGTCGGTCGCGGCAGCAACCTCGGAACTGGTCGCTCGATACGACGAAGCGCCAACGGCAGCGCTGACCAGGAGTGCGACGAGGCCGAAGAGAAGAACGAGGCGTGATCGCAGCGTCACGAGGATTCGCCGGCACGCACGACGTAGCCGATGCCGCGCACGGTGTGAACCAGCCGTTCGCGGTCGCCGGCTTCGAGCTTGCGACGGAGGTAGCCGATGTGCACGTCGAGCGACTTGGAGTTCGTTTCGAAGTCATAGCCCCAGATGGTTTCGTACAGCTGGCTTCGCGACATCACGATCTCGACGTTGGTCATCAAGGTGTGCAAAATGTCGAACTCTGTGCGAGTGAGTTCGATCGCCTCATCGCCGCGCGTGACCAGCCGCTTCGCTGGGTCGACCAGCAAGTCGCCACATCGCAACGTGACCGAGTCGCTGTGGTCGGTGCGGCGTAGCAGCGCCCGGACCCGGGCGAGTAGTTCGTCGAGTTCGAACGGCTTGGCGAGATAGTCGTCGGCGCCGGCGTCGAGACCAGCAACTCGATCGGGAGTTTCCTGTCGAGCAGTGAGCATCAGCACCGGGGTGCGATTGCCGCGATCGCGCAACTTACGAACGACGCTCAGCCCGTCGACGAACGGCATCATCACATCGAGCAGCGCTGCATCAGGTGCGTGCTGATCAAATGCCTCGAGCGCAGCGGCACCGTCGTTGGCCAGCACCGTGTCGTAGCCCTCGAAGCGCAAGATGCGGTCGAGTGCTTCGCGGATCTGTTGGTCGTCTTCGGCGATCAAGATGGTGGACATGCGGTTGCTCTCAATGCTCGGGTGTTCCGTGGGAGTCGATTCCGACGGAACAGGTTCAGCGTAGGTGACGGGACGACATCGCTCCGGGTGGGTGACTGACGGCGAACCGTCTGGCACCCGCCCGAGGCGATCGACCGGAGGTTTGGCCCGTCACCGAACCTCCGGCGTACCGGCCGCTGCACCGTCGTTCGGGGAAACGAGTCGACGGTGCAAGCGGCCAGCGAATCAGGCGCCCGCTTCAGCAGCCGGGGCACCGTCAGGGGCGGGACGGTCGCCGCCGGGACCACGCTGACCGCGGGGACCCTGCTCGCCGTTCTCGCCACGCTCCGGGCGTCCTTCGGTGACTCCGGTCGTGACCCGCTCTTCCACCTCAGCCAGCTTCTCAGCGGCCTCGGCGTCGGTCAGGCGGCCTTCCTCGACCGCGGTGTTGATGCGGTCGGTCTTGGCAGCGACCTGAGCGTCGATGATCGTCTGAACATCAACGCCGTT
>JAJCXU010000488.1 GCA_029263275.1 Ilumatobacter sp. | reverse complement strand
GAGCGCGTCGAAATACGGTGAGTTCAATATCGCACCGTGACGCCAAGTCGCCAGCAGCTTGGCTTTCACGCGCTGTGCAACAGCTGTACGGCGCAGGGCGCCACCCATCGAGGTCGCCATATTCAGCGGCGCGCGGGTGCTTGATCGCTTCGTCGGTTGGCGGCCATCGTCGCGAAAGCTATCAGCGACGTCGTCGAAGGTCGGCGACGTCCTGCAGCTGGCTCACGTGCTCACGACGTCGAAGCCGAGACCGAGCGCGACGCCGAGCTGCGGTGGGTCGAAGGTGACGAATCGAAGCGGTCGGGGTAGGCGCTCCGCGGCAGCGAAGTGAATGGCATCGGTGAGTCGAACGGGTTGGCTGCGTGCCAATGCCGCGGCCCGATCGAGGCAGCGTTGGTCGACCGGGACGATGTGGAGGTGGTCCCAAGCGAGACGGACGGCGTCTTCGAGATCGAGACGGATGATCGGTTCGTCGTTGAGCCGATCGATCGCGGGCAGTGCTTCGGTGAGCGCCATCGCCGATGCTGCCCACACGTGTTCTTCGGCGAGCACATCGAGCACCACGGCGCGCTGGGGGCCGTCGATGGTCAGCGTGAGCAGTGCGCTGGTGTCGAGAAAGAGCGTCACCCGCGGAGCTCCCGCAGCACCTGGTCAACTCTGGATCCCGCCCAGACAGGGACAGGCGCCGGCGCTCGAAACTCGGTGGATCGCCGGGGCGGGATGACAGCGCCCGCGCCGATCAATCGGTCGAGGTCGGGGGCATCGGCGTCGAGTGGGGCGAGCTGGGCGGTCGGGCGCCCGCTGGTGGTGATCACGGTGCGCTGGCCGGCAGACGCGCGTCGGATCGCATCGGTCAAAGTGGCTCGGAGCTCGCGGATGCCCAAGGTCGAGGCGCCAGACGCCGGAGTGGAGGGAGGGCCGACTTCAATTGTGTCCACATGTGTACACAATCAGATTTGGCGACGCCCCGCAAGCGCGCCATCATCTCCTCCATGAACTTTGCCTTCACCGAAGAACAAGAAGAACTCCGCAAGACCGTGCGGGCCTTCCTCGAAGCCAAGAGCTCCGAAGAGGCCGTGCGCGAGCAGATGGAGACCGACAACGGATTCGACGACGCCGTCTGGGCCCAGATGGGCGAGCAGATGGGCCTCCAGGGTCTGCACATCCCCGAAGAGTTCGGCGGATCGGGCTACGGCTACGTCGAACTCGGCATCGTGCTCGAAGAGATGGGTCGCTCGCTGCTGTGTGCACCGTTCTTCTCGACGGTCGTGCTCGCCGCCAACGCACTGCTCCTGTCGGGTGACGACGCTGCCAAGCAGGCGCACCTGCCCGGCATCGCCGCTGGCACCACGAAGGCCACCGTTGCGTTCACCGAGCCGAACGGCAAGTGGGACGACTCGGGCATCGAAGCAACCGCGGATGCCGACGGCAAGATCACCGGCACCAAGAGCTTCGTGCTCGACGGCAACACCGCCGACCTGATCATCGTCGCCGCCAAGACCGCTGCCGGCACGAGCCTGTTCGCCGTCGCCGGCGACGCAGCAGGCCTCACCAAGACCGCACTGTCCACCATGGATCAGACCCGCAAGCAGTCGAAGCTCGACCTCGACGGTGTGCAGGGCACGCTCATCGGCACCGACGGTGGCGGCTGGGATGTCCTCCAGGGCATGCTCGACCTCGCCGCAGTCAGCCTCTCCGCCGAGCAAGTCGGTGGCGCTCAGATGGTCCTCGAGATGGCCGTCGAGTACGCCAAGGTCCGTGTGCAGTTCGGTCGCCCGATCGGCTCGTTCCAGGCCATCAAGCACAAGTGCGCCGACATGCTCCTCGAAGTCGAGTCGGCCAAGTCCGCTGCCTACTACGGCATGTGGTGCGCCGCTGAGAACAACGACGAGCTCGCCTCGACCGCATCGCTCGCCAAGGCCTACTGCTCGGAGGCGTACTTCCACGCCGCTGCCGAGAACATCCAGATCCACGGCGGCATCGGCTTCACCTGGGAGCACCCGGCACACCTGTACTTCAAGCGTGCCAAGAGCTCCGAGCTTCTCTTCGGTGACCCGACGTACCACCGCGAACAGCTCGCACAGCGCATCGGTATCTGATTCACTTCAGCGCTCGAAGCTCGCTGCGCTCGCCTCGCTGTGGTAGCGGGCGATGGCTACTTCGTTGGGGCTGACGCACACGTCTCGCGACGTTGCGTGTCTTTGCGATTGCTGTGACCACTTCTGACCACCCGATCTGCTTTGCGGGTCGGGTGGTTGCGCGCCCAGGGTCGTATCCTTGGGTTTGATGGAACCCGTCACGATTGTGTTTGCTGTCGTTTCTGCGGTGATTGTCTTTGCGATTGCGGCTGCTTCGGTCGGGCGTGAGGCGCATCGGCTCGATGCGGTGGCGCCGCGGACGGTGTACCTGCTCGACGAGGCAACCGACTTCGTCTGCGATCGACTGCCCGAGGAAAGCCAGGCACGGCTGACGCCGGAAGAGGTTCAGCAGCTGCTGGTCTTCCACATGCAGTGGTTGCACTCCCAGGGCCTGCAACCCGACGACGTGGTCGACACCCCGCAGGACATCGACGAGACCTTGGTCGTCACCGAAGACTCGCTCACGGCCTACCTGTTGGGGGAGTCCGACCGGAATAACGTCGACCTCCTCGACGACGTTGACGCCGTGCATGTCGTCGAAGCACACCTTGCCTATTTCGACGCCATCGGTGCGGTCGGACCGCAGGCACCACTCGACGACGTCCTCTGACGCTCGCCTTCCTGGCCTTCCCCAGCGCACCGTCGGTGGTCGTCCGGCGTGCCAGGGCCACTGACTAGGTTCTCAACCGATGACATCCCTCGCCACGGCTTCGGTGGATCACGCCGCTGGCGTTGCGACGCCGAAATGGCGGCCCGAGATCCAAGGCCTCCGGGCGGTCGCTGTCATCCTCGTCGTCATCTATCACGCGCACCTCCTTGATGGCGGGTTCGTCGGGGTCGACGTGTTCTTGGTCATCTCGGGATTCCTGATCTCGGCTCAGCTGTACGGCGCTCGTGCAGACCGGCCAGGGCGGGCGCTCGCGGACTTCTACCACCGGCGAATTCGCAGGATTCTCCCGGCGAGTTTGCTGGTGCTGCTGCTGACGGTCGTGGCCGGGTGGTGGGTGCTGAATCCGCTCGACTGGACCGAACTCTCCCGCGATGCGGGTGCTGCGTCTCTCTTCGGACTGAACATTCGACTGGCGGGCAATGCCGTCGACTACCTCCGCTCGGATCTACCTCCGTCAGCGTTGCAGCACTACTGGTCGCTCGCGGTTGAAGAACAGTTCTATTTCGTCTGGCCACTCATCGCCCTCGGTGCTCGACGAATCTCGGAACGACTCCTGCGGCCTGTGCTGTTGGCGTTGATCGTCCTGTCGCTCGGACTGATGTTGTTCGCCGACCTCGACGAACCGACACGGTTCTACAGCCTCCCGACTCGCGCCTGGCAGCTGCTCATCGGAGCCTTCGGCGCACATCTGATTTTCAGTTCATCTCCGATTGTGAAGCCTCGAGGCCCTTGGTTCGGCGTGGCAGGGATGATCGCCATTGGTGCGTGTGTGCTCGTCGCAGGAAGCGACGCGACACGATGGCCGGGCGTGACGACGATCGTGCTCACGCTCGCGACGCTCATCGTGCTCCTCATGCCAGGAGACATCGTCGGAACGATCCTCGCGCTCGGCCCGCTGACCTGGATCGGGGACCGGTCATACAGTTGGTACCTGTTGCACTTCCCTCCGATGATGTTCCTCGAAGTGTCGATCGAGGACGTGTCGCCATGGCTACTGGTCGGGTCGGGCGTGCTGACTCTTGTGCTTGCCCACGGGCTCTATGAATGGTTTGAGACGCCATTGCGCCATGTCCAAATCGGTCGGTGGCGAACGATCGCTGTCGGTCTGGTCGGGGTGGCGGTGTCGGGCTCAGGTTTCATCATGGCCGGAGATCACCTGGTCAGCCTGGAAGGATCCGATGTGGCTGTGGCAATCGGCGACGGCTGGCTTGATCCGAGCGAACTCGACGCTGCGGCGCTGACGGCCACCTTGCCATCGGGTCTTCGCCCAGCGCTCCTCGATGCGCGTGACGACCAGCCCGAGGTGTACAACACGGGCTGCCACGCTGGACTTGACGTCGAGATCGTCGAACCGTGCGTTCTGCGCGACGGCGGACGTGTGGCGATCGCCTTGATCGGCGACTCCCACGCCGCACATTGGGTGCCAGCACTGCAATGGATCGCCGCGGATCAAGACTGGACGTTCGTGTCGATGACGAAGTCCAGTTGCACTCCGGCCGATGTTGAGACTTACAACGAGATCTTGGAACGCAAGTACAGCGAATGCTCAGCATGGAGGCGATCGGCAGTCGATGCGTTGACAGACCTTGATGTCGACTTGATCATCGTGGGCGGCTCTGGGCTCTACCTGGATGCACCCGAGGACCGAGCGATCACACCTGACGAGTTCCAAGCTGGGCTCAGTAGGACGTTACGAACACTCGACCAAGTTGCGCCCGTGCTCTACCTCGAGGACACTCCGTATCCAGTCGAAGATGTTCCGGCATGTCTCTCGGATCGTCCCGACGACGTCGTGAGCTGTGCGACCTCAGTCGACGCTGCTGCGACGCCGTTCCGACTCATTGAGCGGAATGCCTCGGCGGCTGCGAACGTGTCGATGGTGTCGACGAATGACATGCTCTGCGGAGTGGTGGCCTGCCCGGTCATCGTTGGTGACGTGCTGATGTACCGAGACGCCAGCCACCTGACCACGGTGGCGTCTGAAGCGTTGGCAGAGCCCTTGCTCGCTCGCCTCCGGATCGCCGGGCTCCCACCATTGTTCGACAGCTGATCCGCTTGTCGCAGCAAGAACGGGAGTGTCGCACCGGAGTATTCCTACTCGACGCCAGGGCTGGCCGCGGTCTACGATCGCAACACCAGAGAGAGGAGGTGGTCCAGACAATGCCAGACAGTTATTGCGGGATCCTGGAGGTGGTTGGCCGCCGGCGATAGTTGCCACACGGTCAACAGGCTGGATCGCCTGGCGAATTCAACGCCAACCCCGCTGTACCTCATCGCCGCAAGTGATCCCGGTGGCGTGACGGAGACATCTTCGACCAAGTCGAAGCGTTCTCGGCTCGTGATGAGTGCAGTCCCAAACAGTTGTGTTCGACGCCCGAGTGCCACCTGGTGCTCGGGCGTCGGCGCGCAATGGGGCACTCGGTGCATCGTCCAGTAACTTTGTGGGCGATGGATCATCACCCGAAGTTCGAAGAGAGTCGATTCCTCGGCGACAAGCGCACGCAACTCGTCTACGACCTGCAGTCGTGGGACGACGACGACGTCATCAACGAATTCGTCGGCCTCGGCGTGGCGCTGAGTTTCAGCCCGGACGAGCTGCCCGAAGCCCGCAACCGCGGCTACACGCTGGCAACGCCTGGCAAGAAGCGCATGCATCGCGCTCCCCGAGCCTGAAGTTCATTCACCAGCCATGCCCGGGATGAACGAGCGGTTCGATTCGAACGGCCTCTCGCTCGCGTGTCATGTCGCCCAGCCGCCCGGCGATGCTCGGCCTGGGCCCGGAGTCATTCTCTGTCACGGCTTTCCGATTGGGCCGCTTGACGCAAAGTTGTCTGGCGGCACGTTTCCGCAACTGATGGACCGCGTTGCCAGTGGACTGGGCTGCGTCGCGATGACCTTCAACTTTCGAGGCTGTGGCGAGAGCGAAGGCGATTTCTCTCTGCAGGGTTGGGTCGACGACCTCAGGAATGCAATCTCGCATCTGCAAGCGGTGAGCGAGCCCAACGGTGTCATCCTGGTTGGCACCAACACCGGTGGATCGATTGCGGTGTGCGTTGGTGCAGACGATCCGCGCGTGAGTGCGCTGGGCCTGTTGAGTCCGCGAGCCGACTTCGATGACTGGGCAGATCATCCGCGCCGCTTCCTGGAGCACGCACGTGAGATCGGTGCGATCAAACAACGCCAGTTCCCGGAGTCGGTCGACGAATGGGCCCGAGAGTTTCGCCGGTTCCGGCCAGTGGCGTCAGCTCGCAGATTTGCACCACGCCCGATGATGGTGATGCACGGCGAGGACGACGACTCCGTGCCGGTGTCAGATGCCCGGCAGTTGGTCAACGCCCACGGCGACGCCGAGCTGAGCCTGTTCGTCGGTGCGGGACACCGTCTCCGTCACGACCCGCGGGCCGTTGCGGTGTTGATTGGATGGCTCGACCGGATGCGTTCGACAACCGTCCATCCGTCAGCCGAAATCGTCTGACGTCAAGCGTTCAGGTTGTTGAGCGCCCTGGTTGCTCAGCGACTGCCGTCGAGCTGGCTGAGGTGCCAGTCGTAGGCAGTCTTGACGATTGCATCAAGACCGTGCTTGGCGGACCATCCGAGCGTCTTGAGTGCATGATCGGGGTTCGCATAGGTCGACACGGGGTCGCCAGCCCGGCGGGCGACGACTTCGTGGGGGACCGGGCGTCCAGCGACTGACGCAGCGGCGTTCATCACGTCGAACACCGACGACCCGGTGCCCGTTCCGACGTTGACTGCCGTCGATTCGCCGCCGCTACCCAAATAGGTCAGGGCCTTGACGTGTGCATCTGCGAGATCTTCGACATGGATGTAGTCGCGGATGCAGGTGCCGTCCGGGGTGTCGTAGTCGTCACCGAAGACCTTGAGCCCGTGATCGTCGAGCAGGAGTGCCTTCATTGCGAGTGGAATGAGATTGAAGCTGTAGGTCCAGTCCTCGCCGATGCGGCCGTCGAAGCTGGCCCCGGCAGCGTTGAAGTAGCGGAGGCTGACCGAGTTGAGCCCGTTCGTGACGCCGTACCACGACAAGATCTTCTCGACCATCGCCTTCGACTCGGCGTACACACTCTCAGGATGGATTGGTGCATCTTCGGTAACCGGCACCGTCTCCGGGGTGCCGTTGACCGAGCATGACGACGAGAACACGACGTCGCTGACGCCCGAGGCCAGGCATGCCTCGATCAGCTCAACAGTGCCAGCCACGTTGTTGCGCCAGTACTTGGCCGGGCTCTCCATCGACTCGCCAACGGCCTTGTAGGCGGCGAAGTGGACGAGCTGCGTGACGCCGTACTCGTTGCACGTCGCTGTGACGAGGTCTTGGTCCGCGATGTTGCCGACGACCAACGGGGCGTCGATGACGGCCTCGCGGCGACCGAGTTCGAGCGAGTCGAGTACGACCACATCGCGGCCGGCCTCGCGCAATGACCGAACCGTGTGCGAACCGATGTAGCCGGCGCC
>JAJCXU010000487.1 GCA_029263275.1 Ilumatobacter sp. | reverse complement strand
CTTGGCCTGTTCGTGGCGGACGAGTGGGCCGAGCGTGACGACCCCGTCGTTGACCGCGATGTCAGCAAGTCCGTCGATGCCGCCGATGTCGACGACGTGGCCGGGTCGGCCCATACGCAGCGCCATCAACGGGATCAGGCTTTGGCCGCCGGCGAGGACCTTGGCCTCGTCGCCGTGTTCGGCAAGCAGCGCCAGCGCCTCATCGAGGGTCTCGGGCCGGTGGTACACGAACGGAGGTGCCTTCATTCCCCCATCCTCCCGCACACAGCACGACGCCGAGAACACGGGCGCCCACCCCAAATCCTGCGCTGGCTTCCCGCCCAGCGAGAAGGTGGCGCAGGATTTTCGAGAAATGGACGGGTGGGCGCGGGTGGAGTGGCCGCGGGTGGGGCGCGAAGGGAGAGTCAGTCGTCGACGAGACGGGCGGGGAATCCACCCTTGGCGATGGGGCCCCATCGCTCGATCGTCAGCCGGATCAGGCACTTACCTTGGGCGGTCATGGCCTCGCGATATTCGTCCCAATCTGGATGCTCTCCGGAGATCACTCGGTAGTAGTCGCACAATCCGTCGAGCGCATCTGGGAGGTCGAGGACTTCGGCGGTGCCGTCGACCTGCACGAACTCGCGGTTGAACTCGTCGCTCTGCACGATCATGGATGCGTTCGCGTTCCGGCGCAGATTGCGGACTTTCGCTCGCTCGGGATAGCTCGACACGACGATGCGGCCCTCGTCGTCGAGGCCTATCGAGACCAGTGATGACTGCGGCCATCCGTCGCGCCGATTCGTCAGCAGTACGCCATGGTGACGTGGGCGAATGAAGTCGTTGAGTTCGTCTCGCTCGACGACTCGATTGGTGGCGACATATTTCTTGTTGACCATTCGACGATCCTGGCAGATCAGCAGCCGAGGACGTTTGCCAGGCCATCGGGGTCGGCGACGCTGACCCACAAGGCGGAGTGCGGGCGCGTGCCGATCACCTTGGGGATTTTCTCGACGAAGCCGAGGCACAGGCCCAGATGGTGGTTGGTTCCGAACGTCAGTCCATCGTCGGCGAAGCTCAACCGGGCACCGACCGCCGTGTACCACCGATGAGGCCCCGTCACTTCGGTGTGATCGATGTTCGCGATGGGTGTCTCGACGCTCAGGAACCCGAACGTGGCCCGGAACTGCCCCTCGTCGGTGAGGGTCACGCCGTCCTTCTTGCCGACTCTCATGGCAGCGAACATCGGGGTCCACCGGCGGTCGAGGTGATACGGAAAGAACTCGCTCATCGCCCTAGCGTGCCAGCGGATACCGGCTGTGGCGTGTGGTCTCGCGTGTCGAGCGAGTCAGTCAGGCGTCACAGCAGCCGTGTCGAGTAGGACTTTCGAGCGCGCTGATCACTAATGTTCGAATCCGCACATCTGTTGCACCGTTCACCTCGCAGTCCCCGATCCAGGAGTTCCCCAATGCGCGAAGCAGTCTTCGTTTCCTATGCCCGTACCGGTCTCGCCAAGGCTGGCCGTGGCGGCTTCAACATGACGCCGACCATGTCGATGGCGGCGCACGCCATCAAGCACGCCGTCGCGAAGTCGGGTGTTGAGCCTGAAGTCATCGAAGACGTCGCGCTGGGCAATGGTGCTCACGGTGCCGCCAACCTCGGTCGCCTTGCCGGCCTGCTCGCTGGCCTTCCGGTCAACGTGGGTGGCAACACCATCCAGCGTCACTGCTCGTCTGGCCTCAACTCGATCGCCGTTGCCGCCAACCACATCAAGCAAGACGGTGTCGACGTCGCCGTTGCTGCTGGCGTCGAATCGATCACCATGCCCGGCGGCGGCATCGACAGCCTCGGTGGCGTCGATCCGGCCCTCACCGAGCAGTACCCCGCGATCTTCATGGCGATGATCGAGACCGCCGACATCGTGGCTGAGCGCTACAACGTGTCCCGCGAGTACCAGGACGAATACTCCCTCGAGTCGCAGATGCGCATGGCGCGGGCCCAAGAGAACGAACTCTTCGTTGACGAGATCGTGCCGATGGCGACGAAGATGAAGCTCGTCGACCGCGAGACCAAGGAAGAGACCATCGTCGACTACGTCGTCGACAAGGACGAGTGCAACCGTCCGACCACGACCCTCGAAGGCCTCGCCAAGCTCGGTCCCGTCCGTGGCGAAGGTAACTACGTCACTGCCGGCAACGCCAGCCAGCTGTCCGACGGTGCTGCCGCTGTCGTGATGATGAGCGACGAAGAAGCCAGCCGCCGCGACATCGAGCCAATGGGTGCCTTCAAGGGCTGGGCCGTCGCTGGCTGTGAGCCCGACGAGATGGGCATCGGCCCGATCTACGCCGTGCCGAAGCTCCTCAAGCGTCATGGCCTCACGGTTGACGACATCGACATCTGGGAGCTCAACGAGGCATTCGCTTCGCAGTGCCTCTACAGCCGTGACCAGCTCGGCATCGACCCCGAGAAGTACAACGTCAACGGCGGATCCATCGCCATCGGCCACCCCTTCGGCATGACCGGCACGCGTTGCGCCGGCCACATCCTGCAAGAAGGCAAGCGTCGCGGTGCCAAGTACGGCGTCGTCACGATGTGCATCGGTGGCGGCCAGGGCGCTGCCGGCCTCATCGAGATCTACTGATCACGTACTGACACCCGAACACTGACGAACTCCGTCCGCTCCGCCCGGCATTGCTGGGTGTGACGGGCGGAGTTCGTCGCGTCCGGGGTCAGTCGAAACCGCCGTCGGTTGCGGACCACCAGGCGGCAGCGGTCGGTGCCCATGCTGCGCGCCGCGTGGCGAAGGCATCAGCCGCGCGATCGCCCGGCCAGTCGTCAGGCCTGAGTTCGCGCGGCAGATCCGGGTCGACCAGCGGGAACCGCCGCCAGGCGTCGACGAGCTCGATCAACCGACGCGCCGCGGTCGAGTCGCTGCACGCGCCACGATGGTTGGGTCGAGCGAGGAAGGCCTCGTACTGACTCGCCAGGGCACCAGGCGGCCACGCGCGGTCAGCAACGTCGAGCGGGTCGCCGATGTCGGTCATGGTCGATCGGAAGAGTACGGCGCCGTCCACCTCGAGGTCGTGAAGAATGCGAGTCGCCTCGGCCTCTCGCCCAGCCCGCGGCGACACCCAGACGCCGTGCCCCAACGTGCCGAATCCAGCCCATCCGAGCTGGACAGCGAGCCGTGAACGTAGATCTCGGTGCGCCTCGGGGACGCTGGCGAGCAGTACCAGCCACACACCGTCCCACTCACCTTCCCACTCACCGTCCCACTCACCTTTCGCGTCGCGGCGCTCGGCACCGAGGCCGTAGATCCGTTCGGCACCGCGGGTCAGCAGGTCGGTGGCCCAATCGGTGAGTTGCCATCGGCTCTTGCGGCCAACCCGTTCGGAAACGATCCACTCCTTCGCGCTCAACCGGCTGATTGCCTGGCGGGCTGCCTTGTCTTCGACGCCAACGAGCCCGAGCGCCGCGACCAGTGTCTGGGTCCAGGCCTGTCCTCCAGCGGGTCGCATCAACTCACCAAAGATGGTCACCAGCAGGTCCGAAGCGCTGGACGTGCCCACGTCGCCGTCTTGGCGGAGGCCGAGCACGGGTGCCCACGGCACTCGATCCATTTCGGCAGGACTCATATTCTACATTTTGCTTGCGTTGCGTGATAAAAGCAAGGTATGTTCGCCCAAAGACGAGCAAGGGGGTTCTGCGATGTCTGATGCAGCCGTACCGACGGCACCAATCACGTTCGAGCGTCAGCCCGACGCGTACGCCCACTGGAATCTCAAGGTCGATGGCGATGCAGCATCGCTGTCGATGAACGTCTCACCTGATGGAGGCCTACTCGGCGACTACGAGCTCAAGCTCAACAGTTACGACATCGGCGTCGACATCGAATTGGCCGACGCGGTCCGCCGCATCCGCTTCGAACACCCGGAGGTGAAAGTCGTCGTCATCGACAGCGCCCTCGAAGGTGTGTTCTGCGCAGGGGCCAACATCCGGATGCTCGCCGCAGCGTCGCACTCGCACAAGGTCAACTTCTGCAAGTTCACCAACGAGACGCGTCTTGAAATCGAGGAAGCGTCGGCGTCGTCCGGCTTGCGCTTTCTTGCTGCGATTAACGGTGCCTGCTCTGGAGGCGGCTATGAACTCGCCATGGCCTGCGACAACCTCCTGTTGGTTGATGACCGGTCGAGTTCGGTGTCGCTTCCCGAAGTCCCGCTGCTCGGTGTGTTGCCCGGTACGGGCGGTCTCACCCGCTTGACCGACAAACGACATGTGCGCCGCGATCGTGCCGATGTGTTCGCCACCAAGTCCGAAGGCATTCGGGGCGCCGAGGCCGTCACCTGGAAATTGGTCGACGAGGTGGCTGCGCCGACGGTGTTCGATGAGGCCGTCGCGGCCTCGGTCGACGCACTCGCGGCGACCTCGGATCGTGTCGATGACGGCTCCGCCGTCGTGCTCGAAACGCTCGGTAGAACCGTGACCGACAACTCGATCTCGTACCGATTCGTCGAAGCAATGTTCGATCGCTCAGGCCGGTCTGTCGACCTCACGATCAAGGTGACCGCCGCACCCGAGTGGCCACTGACCGCTGCCCGCGAGCTCGACGATCTGCTCTGCCACCTGCGGTTCAACGAACCGGAGCTCGGTGCCATCACGCTCCGCACCCGTGGCGACGCCGCGGACGTGCTGGCGCACACGGAGCGACTCCTCGAAGGTGCTGATCACCTCACGCGTGAGACGGCGTTGCTCTGGAAGCGGGTGCTCTCGCGCCTCGACCTCACAGGACGGAGCCTGATCGCACTCGTCGACCCCGGCTCGTGTTTCGCCGGCGTGCTCGCGGAAGTGCTGTTTGCAGCTGATCGGAGCTACATGCTCGACGGCGTCTTCGAAGACGACGACGAACCACTCCCTGCTGCAACCATCCAGCTCTCCGCTGCAAGCACCGGGCCGATGCCGATGGCCAATGGCATCACGCGGCTCACATCTCGATTCTGGGGTTCACCCGACGATGTCGTCGCTGCCGAAGCTGCGGTCGGCGAGTCGGTCGACGCGGCTCGGGCGGGGGAGCTCGGACTCGTCACCTCGACGCCGGACGACCTCGACTGGGACGACGAAGTCCGCCTCGCCGTCGAAGAACGCGCCAGCTTCTCGCCCGATGCGTTGACCGCAATGGAGGCCAACCATCGCTGGGCGGGCCCCGAAACAATGGCCACCAAGATCTTCGCCCGATTGTCCGCCTGGCAGAACTGGGTCTTCATCCGCCCCAACGCCAGCGGTCCCGACGGTGCATTGCGTAAGTACGGCACCGGTACCCGCCCCACCTTCGACCACACCCGCACCTAACCCAACAAACGCCACCATCACACTTGGGGTCAGACCCCAAGTGTGACCCCAAGTGTGATCGGTGACGACAGGAGATGACATGACCAACATCGACTACAACGAGCGGATCCCGAACAACGTCGACTTGGCCGACGACCGCCGGTTGAAAAGGGCGCTGGAAAACTGGCAGCCGCGCTTTCAGCAGTGGTGGTCCGACATGGGGCCGACCGGCTTCCAGGAGCAGGAGGTGTACTTGCGAACGGCGGTCGACGTCGGCAAGGAAGGCTGGGCACACTTCGGTCATGTGAAGATGCCCGACTATCGGTGGGGCATCTTCCTCAGCGAGGCGGAACCCGATCGCACCATCGGATTCGGCGACAACAAGGGCCAGCCCGTTTGGCAGGAAGTACCGGGCGAGTTCCGCACCGACCTCCGTCGTCTCATCGTCGTCCAGGGCGATACGGAGCCCGCATCGGTGGAGCAGCAGCGGCATCTCGGCGCCACAGCGCCATCGCTCTACGACCTTCGAAATCTGTTCCAGGTCAACGTCGAAGAGGGCCGACATCTGTGGGCGATGGTGTATTTGCTGCACCGCTA
>JAJCXU010000486.1 GCA_029263275.1 Ilumatobacter sp. | reverse complement strand
ATCCGCAGTGGCAGCACAGGTTCGTCGGCGCGTCGCTCCTCGAGGACGAATCCGGCGAGCGCAACGACAGCGAGCAGGTAGAGCCCGAGCGTTTGTAGTGCACCCCATCCGTATTCTTCGGTGGCCCAGACGGTGGCGAGCAGCGAGCTGACGATGGCGGTGACGAGCAGTGCGGAGCCGGCAAGATCGAGGCGGTGCTCAGTCTTCTTGGGTTGGATCTTGAGGACGATGCCGGTGACCACGAACGCCGCGGCGCCGATCGGGAGGTTGACGTAGAACACCCAGCGCCATGAGAGTTCGTCGGTGAGGAATCCACCGACGAGTGGTCCCAGAACGCTGGCGAGCGCGAATGTGCCGCTGAGGTAGCCGGTGTAGCGGCCGCGTTCTCGGGGCGGCACGATGTCGCCGACGATCGTGAACGTGAGTGCGAACAGCCCGCCGCCGCCGATTCCTTGGATGGTGCGGAAGGCGATGAGTTGGCTGAGGTTCTGGGCGGCACCGCACATCGCGGATGCGACGAGGAAGATGATGATCGCGGTTTGGTACACCTTCTTGCGGCCGTAGAGATCGGAGATCTTCCCGAACAGCGGCATGCTCGTCGCGGACGCGACGAGGTAGGCGGTGAACACCCACGAGAGGTGATCGATCCCACCGAACTCGCCAACGATGGTCGGCAGGGCCGTTGACACGATCGTGCTGTCGAGCGCGGCGAGCATCAGCCCGGTCATCAGCCCGATGATGATGATGGTGCGTTGCCGGTGCGTGAGGTCGGTCGCCGGGGCTGCGTCGGTGGACTGTGTGGTCATGACACGGTGACGTCGAGTGTTTCGAGGCCCCGCAGTGTGAGGCTTGGGCGCCACGGTGCGTCGGTGTCGCCGTCGACATTGGGAAAGCGTCGCAAGAGTTCGTTGAACACGATTTCGCCTTCGAGTCGTGCGAGTGGAGCGCCGAGACAGAAGTGGATGCCAGCGGCGAAGCTGAGGTGTTGGATGCCGGTTCGGGTGATGTCGAATCGGTCCGGGTTCTCGTATCGGTCTGGGTCGCGGTTCGCGGCGCCGAGCATCGTGAGTACGACGTCGCCTTCGGCAATGTCGCATCCGTCGATGTCGGCGGGCTCGAGGGCGATGCGTGCGTCGAGTTGCACCGAACTCTCGTAGCGCAGCATTTCTTCGACCGCGCTGTGGGCGAGGTCGGGTCGCGACCGCAACAGGTCGAGTTGGTCGCGGTTGCGGAGCAGGGTGACGAGGCCGTTGCCGATCAGGTTTGTCGTGGTTTCGAAGCCGGCCGCGAATATCAAGATGATCGTCGCGATCAGTTCGTCATCGTTGAGTCGGTCGCCTTCCTCTTGTACCTCGAGCAGTGCGCTGATGAGATCGTCGCTCGGGTTGTGGCGTCGTTGCGCGATCAGTCCGGTGAAGTAGTCGGTCATTGCCTGGCTTGCAGCACGCGCCTTGTCCGCGGTGGCGGCGTCGACCATCGGTTCGAGTGCGGCGGCCGCGTCGCGGACGAGATACCGGAACTGTTCTCGGTCGGACTCGGGGACACCGAGGAGTTCACCGATCACTTGCACCGGCAGCGGAAAGGCGAGCACGTCCATCACATCGCCGCCACCGTTGTCGGCGAGATGGTCGAGGTGCTGGTTCACCATGTCGGTGATTGCGGGGCGGAGTTGCTCGACGCGGCGCGGTGTGAACTCGCGCGATACGAGCCCGCGGAGCCGGGTGTGGTCTGGTGGGTTCTTGCGCAACATTGAGTCGTTGGACAGCAACGGCACCTGACGGTCAGGGTCATCCGCTTCGGCCGGGTTCCCGAAGATGCGACTGGTGCCGTCGCCCTTGCCGAACCGGTTGTCGCGCAATACCGTGCCGCAGTCCTGGTAGCGGGTGACGACCCACATCGGCAGCACCTCGCTCCGATGAATCGGTGCGGCCTCGCGGATCCGCTGATACGCCGGATACGGATTCGCCCGGGTGTCGAGGTCGCTGAACAACGCCATCAATTCAGCGTCCGCTGCAGCAGTGTCTTGGGTGAGGTCGGTCATTGGTCTTCTCCTGTGTCGTCGTTGTTCATCGTGAGCCGAGTCCGTTCATGACGAGCCCGACGACGTCGGTGGCCACGGCGTCGACATCGAATGCGGGGGTGTGTCCGTCGCTGGCCACGACGTGATGCAGACCGGTCAGGGTGACCGCGCCATAGATCACCGCTGTCGCGTTTTCGATCGATACCTCTGCCAATGAGCCATCGACAGCACCCTCGACGAGCAGTTTCGCGACTGGTCGGTGGAAGGCCTGCTGCACCGCGTCGGCAATGTGGGGCAGACGATCGATACGACCAAGTTCGGCAAGCAGCATCTGACACGTCGATGGATCGTCCGCCATCGCTGCGAGCTGCGCTCGAATCACTGCTTCCAACCGGACCGCGGCGGTAGCGGGCCCCTCGATGGCTGTTGCGACCACGACTGAGGTGCGATCGAGCCAGTCCTGGAGCAAGAACGCCAAGATCTCCTGCTTGCCGGCGAAGTTGTAGTAGAGCGTCGACGATGGCACCCCGGTTGCGTCGCTCAATGCCTCGATTGTCGCCGCGTCGTACCCTCGCCCGGCGAAGACGGCTGCGCCGAGGCGCAACTTGGCTGCTAGATCAGTTGAAATCGAACGCATCAATGTCTCGTTTCCCTGGTGTCGATGTCGTGTGAGATCGTTTCATGATCGGCCTCCTGATCGAGTGGAGCGTTCATTTCTGCGAGGCGCGTGATGTCGACCGTGATGAACAGCGCGGTTGACTCGACGAACACACCGTCGGGTCCGGTACCGGAGGCAGCGATACGCAAACGACGGCCGTCGCGCTCGACGAGCCAGGCCCGAAACTCAAGCGGGACACCCAGCGGACACGGTGCCCGATACCGCAACGTGAGTTCACCGGTGAACGCCATCGTCCCCAAGATCGGAAGCAGACCGCCGATCGTTTCATCGACGCACGCGGCCACCACGCCGCCATGGCCGCGGCCCGGTGCGCCTTCCCAACCCGGCGCCAATGTGACTGTGCCAACGGACTCGTGGTTCTCTCGCCGGATCCGCAGTCCGATGCTCAACGGATTCGCGGAGCCCGAGACCGGCGAGTCGTGGAAGAGATCGACGAATGCGCCGTCTTCGACAACGTCGCTCATCGTCCCCGACTTCAACGCGGCAGCAAAGCGAGGGTTCGCCATCATCTCATCGAGCCGACTTCGAGCCGGTGAAGCCTCGATCTCCGTCACCATCGCCTCGACCTCGGCGGCGATTCGATGCAGCATCGAGACATCGACGCGCCGCGAAACAAGACCGTGTGCGAGCTGTTGCACAACCGTCGCGGCATCGATCCGTGCTGGTAGATCCGAGTGGTCGTCGATCATGCTCGTGTCATTCGCATCGGTCACGACTCGACCTCGTCGTGATCGTTAGACACAACGCTCCCCACTCCGGACAATGCCGTGTACGCCGCCGCGGCGATGGCCAGGCCAGCGCCGAGCCACAACGCGGGCCGCATCCCGTCGAGCCACGCTTGGCGCGCAGCATCGAGCAGGCCGGCACCATCGGGGCCGAGCTGAGCTGCTGTTTGCAGCGCCCCGCCGATTCCTTCCTCGACCCGTTCCGCGAGTTCCGGGGGCAAGGAGTCCGTTGCGTCGCTCACGTTCGATCGGTACTGGGCGTTGAGCACCGACGCGATCAACGCAATGCCCACAGCGCCGCCGATCTCGCGGACCGTGTCGTTGAGCGCGGAGGCCACACCTTGTTTGTCGGCGGGCAACGACGACGTGATCGCCTCGGTTGCCGGGCTCATCGAGAGACCCAAACCGCTACCGAGTAGCAAGATGCCCGGCAACACTGACCAATAGCCCCGATCGAGATCCGCGAACACTGCGAGCGTTCCGGTTCCGGCAGCCAAGAGAATCATGCCGAACGTCGATACTTGTCGGTACCCGAAGCGAGCCGCCAACGCGGGCGCTATTGCAGACAGCGGCATCATCACCGCCGCCATCGGCAACAGCCCTGACGCCGCGCGTAGGGCGGTGTAACCGAACACGGCCTGCAGCAACTGGACCAGGATCAGAAAGATCGCGAAGATCACCGCGAACGCAACAAACAGGTTCACCGACCCGGTCGCGAGACCGCGATGACGAAAGAGCCGAACGTCGAGCAGCGGATGATCACGCCGCATCTCCACGATCACGAACAGCACCACCCCAACAACTGCGACCGTCATTCCCAACGCCGCCGCCGGGTGCGACCATCCGCGCTCGGGTCCCTCCTGTACACCGAGCACCAGACCTCCAACCGCAGCTGCGGACAGCACCGACCCCAACACGTCAAACCGGGCCTCTGAATGTTCCCGGGACTGCGGGACCGCGGCCCACGTCAAAGCGAATGATCCCAACGCCAACGCCGCCGGGAACGCGAACACCCACGGCCACGTCGCGTTGTCGATGATCGCCGCTGACACGAACAGCCCAATAATCCCGCCCGCACCCGCGACGCCAGCCCAGATACCAACCGCCTTACCGCGCTCCTCTGGAGGAAACGTCGTGGTGATCACCGACAACGTGACCGGCATGATCATCGCCGCAGCAACACCCGCAGCGACACGCAAAGCAATCAGAACCTCAGCCGACGACGCAAACGCTGACGCTGTGCTCGCGGCCGCGAACCCGATCAGGCCAAGCATCAGAATCGGCTTGCGACCCCATCGATCACCAATCGCACCGATCGGCATCAACAACGCAGCCAACGCCAACGTGTACCCGTTGATCACCCACAACAACTGACTCTGCGACGCATCAAGATCGACAGCCAACGCCTGCTGCGCCACGTTTAACCCCGACACCGACGAAATCACCGCCATCAACGCGACACACATCGCAATCAGAATCAACCGACGCTCCCACAACGTCGCGACCACCTCCGGCGCGTCCTCGCCAGAGTCACCGAGACCCGAAGCGACCGCCGAATCCGCCGTCACAGCGACCAACCCGAAACAGCACAACGAACCCACAACAAAAGCGACATCAGACCCCCAGGGCCAACAGTTGGATACTGATACTGTAATCATATTCCAACTCGGCAGTCCAAGTCGGACGATCAGCGGGTTGCGATTCCCGGATCGACGACAGGAGCACGACGTGTCAGAAACAGCACACAACGAAGAGGTCGAACAGGCCTTCCAGACAATTGTCGTGGGTGTCGATCTCTCACCCGAGTCGTTGTACGCCCTCGACCTCGCCGCAACGATCGCACAGCCCCAAGGTGCTGCCCTACGCGTCGTTCACGTCCACCACCGCCCCGCAACACTCGCCTTCAGTCCAGCCGCCAGCCTCGAATTCGCACGGGCCGAAGAAGAGACCGACGCAGCGATCCGCTACACCGTCACCCAACGCCTCGCCGACTTTGACGGACGATGGACCATCACCTCCCGCAACGGCCACATCAGCCAAGAGATTCGCGGCGAAGCCGACGACATCAACGCAACCCTCATCGTCCTCGGCCACCAAAGCCACAGCACCATCCACGACGCAATCCTTGGCTCGGTCGCTGCAAGCACCGTCCACCACAGCCGCCGGTCGGTCCTGGTCGCAGTATCCCCAAGGCCAGACTCCGAATTCTGAATAGAACACAGCGGCGCAGTCGATCGCCATCCACTTGGCTCCGAACCAGGTTGTATCGATCGTGCGCCAGTGAGTCATCTTGCTTGACGCCTCGGCGACGTGCGCTACCGATCGCCGTGATGGTGATCTGCCGCCTCACGTACACCGATGAGGATGAATGGTTGCCATGAGGTGGCAAGACATGGGGACCACCGTGTCTCATCGCGCTACTCTGGGGGACCATCAGAAGTGCTACCGAGGGGAAACCACGTGGATCTAGAATTTCAAGGAAAGTCAGTCGTCGTAACTGGGGCGGGATCGAACATTGGTCGGGCAGTCGCTCTCACATTCGCTCGCGAAGGCGCTGCACTCACACTCGGTGACATCGATCAAGAACAAACTGAGCGAGTCGCCGAGCAAGCCACCATTGCGGGGGCACCGAGCGCCCAGTTCGTACGCACCGATGTCACTGATCTCGCACAAGTCGAAGAGCTGATCGGCGCCGCGAACGACGAGCACGGGGGCGTCGATGTGCTTGTCAATTGTGTCGGGTGGGACAAGCTGATGTATTTCACCGACACGGAACCAGAACTCTGGCAACGAATCATCGACATCAACTACGTCGGTGTGCTGAATTGCACTCGTGTCGCACTGCAGTACATGATTCCCCAAGAGGGTGGCTCAATCGTCTCCATCTCCTCTGACGCAAGCCGCCAGGGCGAACCGCGCGAAGCCGTCTACGGCGGCGTCAAAGCAGCGATCAACAGCTTCATGAAGACCATTGCCAAAGAAAACGGGCGCGCCGGCATTCGTTGCAATGTGGTGTGCCCCGGTGTCACGATCCCTGAAGACGACGAAGAGGTCGGCGAAACGAGCATGTGGCGCGACAAGGATTCGATGTTCACGCCAGAGCAACTCGACAAGGTGGCGCGGGCGCTCCCTTTGCGCAAGGTCGGCAGGCCACAAGACATCGCCAACGCTGTCCTCTTCCTCGCCTCAGATGCCGTTGCCGGCCATGTAACGGGACAGGTCTTGTCGGTGTCGGGCGGCTACACGATGATTGGCTAGTTCAAACGCTCCCGATGACCGGGCGTCCAGAATAGTACAACGCACTGAATGCGGCGGTTGTCGATTGACGGAGGTGCCACCTGTCGATCTAGTATGCGACATGCAACCGTTTTTGTCCCACGTCCAGGACTTGGCGAACGGATCGACATCCGACGTGGTCGCCGGGTCGGCCGAATAGAGAGCGGAGAGCTGTCATGTTCACAACACTGGATCCACTGAATCGGGCCCTGCGCGTCGCGTCGGCAAAGGACGCCGCCGTCCTTGGTCAGCAATCGATGACGTTCGGCGACTTCGGAACTCGGTGCAGAAAGATTGCCGGAGCGCTGAGTGGACTTGGTGTCGACTTGGGTGATCGCGTCGCAGTCCTCGGACCCAACTCGGTGAAATACTTGGAGCTGTACGTGGGAGCGCCATGCGCAGGCCGCGTCGTCATGCCACTCAATACTCGGCTCGCAGGACCTGAACTCGAGTATCAACTTCGAGACGCCGAAGCCGCGCTGGTGGTCACCGAAGGGCCGCTGCCGTGCGGTGAGGTGGCAGGCATGCAAGTTCTGTCGATGAAGGAGTGGGATGCACTGGTCGACGCGTCCCCGGAGGAGGAACTCGGCCGCGGGGTTGTGCCGGAGGCTCTGGCTGGCCTGTTCTACACAGGCGGCACGACCGGTGCCTCGAAGGGAGTGATGCTCAGCCATCGCAACCTCCTGGCAAATACGCAGAACATGCTGATCGCCGCAGCGTTGTCGCCCGACGATCGGTATCTCATCGCTGCACCGCTCTTTCACGCGGCCGGCTCGATCGCGGTGCTCCCGTGCCTGTGGCTTGGTGCGACGCAGCTCGTACTTCCGGCTTTCGACCCAGGCAACATGCTCGACATCATCGCGTCTGAGTCGGTCACGGTCACGTTGGGTGTTCCGACGATGGTGGCCGCGCTCAACGATGAACAGGCCCGGCAACCACGCGA
>JAJCXU010000485.1 GCA_029263275.1 Ilumatobacter sp. | reverse complement strand
CACACCTTCTGACCGGCTGACCGCGAGCCGCGCAAGTCGATCGTCTGTGTCACAGCAAGCAGCGACATCCGCCGCATGTCGTGACACAGATTCTCACCGCGCGTCGAGATCGTCCGGGCATTCGAGGACGGCGACTTCGTCTTCGCCCATACCGAGTACGACTTCGCAGGCCGGAACGTCGGCTAGGAGTTTTTCCGCTTCGAGAACGGTCAGGCGGTCGAACACTGGGACAACATTCAGTCCCGAATGGGGCCGAACTCATCTGCTCACACGATGACGGACGGCCCGACGGAGGCAAGCGACAGGGACCGCACGGAATCCAATCGTCAGTTGCTTCGATCATTGGTCGGCAACGTGCTCATCGGTGGACGGCTCGACGAGCTCGAAAGCTTCGTCGACCGCCACGACTACACCGAACACACCCCGAACGGAACGGACGGCTTCGAGAGCCTGCTCGCGACGCTGCGCGGTACCGCGATCGAGCGACCCACACGACGCTACGAAACGATCCATCGAGTCCTCGCGGAGGGCAGTTTCGTTCTCAGTCTCTGCGAGGCAAGGTGGCGACGTGGACTCAGCGTTCTACGACCTCTACCGAATTGATCGAGGGCGTGTCGTGGAGCATTGGGACACCGTCGGCGACATCCCTCCACGCAGCGAGTGGAATAACAACAACGGCAAGTTCTGACTCGACCGCGCGTGTCGTCAGCTCGAGAAGGACGACGCAACACGCGCCGAGTGACGAGGCCAGGCTGACACTTCGCGAGACTGCGCTGATGCTCGAACAGTTCATCGACATCACCACGCCGGACAGCACGCCCGAGACGCCGATGGTCACCTTCGTGGTGCACCCAGACTCAGGCGGCCCGCATCCGATGGTGGTCTTCCTCATGGACGCTCCCGGCATGCGCGAGGAGATTCGCGACATGGCGCGGCGGCTCGCGACGGCTGGCTACTACGTCATGGCGCCGCAGCTGTACTACCGGCAGGTGAGTGAGTTCAACGTCTTCGAGACCGGCGACCGCGACCGAATGTTCGAGCTGATGATGGGGATCAGCAACAACATGGTCACCAGCGACTGCCGAGCGCTCATTGCGCACGCTGAGGCTGACCCCGCTGCGAGCACCGATCGGGTCGGAGTCGTTGGCTACTGCATGAGTGGGCCGTTCGCTGTCTACCTGCTCGGACAGCTACCTGAGACGATCGCCGCGGCAGCCTCGTTCCACGGCGTGCGACTCTCCGCTGACACGGATGACTCGCCACACCTGCAGCTCGCCAACGCGCGAGGAGAGGTCTACGTCGGTGCAGCCGAGACCGACAGCTACGCACCGCCGGAGATGATCGACGCATTCGAGGCAGCGCGGGTCGAAGCGGGATGTGCGGGCCGGACCGAGTGGTATCCGGGAACCGAGCACGGCTTCGCATTCCGGGAACGGCCGGTGTACGACAAGGCAGCGTCGGAGCGTCACTGGGAACGGATGCACGATCTGTTCTCACGCAACCTGCACGGCTGATCAGCAGCCCCGGCATTGGTGAAGGGCCAAGCCGTGCCCGGTCGGTCGCAGCAGTGGACAGCGACACCATCAATCGCGATACCGTTCGCCAATGAAAGCTGCCGTGCTCAATACCGTCCCAGGCCTGCTCGACATCGAAGACGTCGAGATCGGTGAACCCGGACCGCGCGAGGTCCTCATCAGAACAGTGGCCGCCGGCATCTGCCACAGCGACTTGCACTTCATGGAGGGCAAGTATCCGTCGAACTGTCCAAGCGTGTTGGGCCACGAATCGGCTGGCGTGGTCGAAGCGGTGGGCTCGATGGTCCACTACGTCGAGCCCGGTGATCACGTCATCACGTGTCTCTCCGCATTCTGCGGCCACTGCTCGCAGTGCACCGATGGTCACCTGTCGCTGTGTGAGAACAAGGACACCGAGCTGGTCCGTCAGCCTGGCGAGGCCCCTCGCCTTTCTCGCGATGGCGAGACGGTCAACCAATTCCTCCATCTCTCGTCGTTCGCCGAGAAGATGCTGATTCACGAGCAGGCGCTGGTGAAGATCGACAAGGAGATGCCCCTCGACAAGGCCGCGCTCATCGGGTGTGGTGTCACCACCGGCCTCGGTGCGGTGTTCCGTACAGCGAAGGTCGCCCCCGGTGAGACGGTGGCCGTCATCGGCTGCGGCGGCATCGGTCTGTCGGCCATCCAAGGCGCGCGAATCGCGGGTGCGAACACGATCATCGCGGTCGACATGGCCACCTCGAAGCTCGAGCTTGCCCAAGAGATGGGTGCCACGCACGTCGTCGACGCGAGCAAGGTCGACGCGGTGCAGGCAGTCAAGGAGATCACCGGAGACGGCGTGCACCATGCGTTCGAAGCCGTCGGTATGAAGGTCACCGCTGAGCAGTCGTTCCAGATGCTCCGCCGAGGTGGCCAGGCCACGGTCATCGGGATGATCCCGGTTGGCACACAGATCGAGGTCCACGGCGTGGAGTTGCTGTACGAGAAGAAGTTGACCGGCTCGAATATGGGCTCGAATCAGTTCCGCACCGACATGCCGCGCTACGTCGACATGTACCTGTCGGGCCGGTTGATGCTCGACGAGATGGTGTCGAAGAAGATCTCGCTCGAGCAGATCAATGAAGGGTTCGAAGACATGAAGCAGGGCAACGTCGCCCGCAGCGTCATCATGTTCGACAACCCCTGATCGAGCCCCACTGCCAAGTCGGCTGCCCGCAAATTCACGTTTGCACCCGGTCCCGACGTGAATCGCGGTTCACGTTTGCACCCGGTCCGGACGTGAATTAGCCGACTGAGGCGCGTCGGCCGGGCGGCATCGAGATGGGTGTCGCGTGCTCGTGTTTCGGCGGTGTCGCGGCACCGTTGGAGCTTGGCGATGGCACAGGTCGCAGGGTCGGTCGAGGCACGTTGGTTGGGCTGTTGCCGACCACGCTCGGACGTTGGGGCGTGATGCGTTCGGCGGTGTCGTCCTTGGCGGTGGGAGCTTGCGTCTTCTCGACGTCAGCGAGGACCCCAGGCCGATCGTCTTTACTGGCGTAGCGGTCGACGTACTTCTGGCCGGAGAGCTGAGAGATCTCGAACATCACGGCGTCGGTGAACGCGCGCAGGGTTCGAGGATCGTCGGGGTCGCCGTACTCGTGCGCCCACATCGGTGTGCCGAACCGTACGACGACGGGAAGGCGTGGCGTCATGGTGACCTTGTCGGGCGCCTGCACCTCGAGGGTTCCCTCGTGTCCGACCGGGACGATCGGAGCGTTGCATCGAATCGCCAGGCGAGCTGCACCGGTCCGGCCCTTGTGGAGGAACTCGCTTCGTGAGCGCGTCCCCTCGGGATAGATCATGAACAAGCGACCACCCTTGAGCACTTTGGCGGCGGTGTCGAGTGCTGCTTGAGCCGCATCGCCGCCCGACCGGTCGACGGGAATCATGCCAAGTGCCGGAAACAGATGCTTCGTCTTCCAGTTGTCCATGTACTCGCCCTTGCCGATGGCCCACACTCGTCGGGGGAGTGCTGCCGGCACGAAGACCGAGTCGCAGAACGACAGGTGATTCGGTGTGATGACCGCAGGCCCGTCGAGCGGAATGTTCTCGCGGCCTTCGATCGTGAAATTCCACAGTCGATTGGTCAGCCGGCGAATACCGCCGAACGCGAACTTGCTCAGCCGGTCGGCTCCGGGCAGCTCTGGGGCTGGCTCGAACTTGAACGGGTGGTCGGTGTCGCGAGGCATCAGCGCAGTGCCCGTCGGATCGGCTTGCCGTTCGGGGCGATCGGCAGGTCATCGAGGAAGTGGTATTCGGCCGGCCATTTGTAGCGACTGAGATGTTCGGCGACGTGTGCGCGGAGTTCGTCCTCGGTGACGTCGCCGGAGATGTGAGCTACGACCATCTCGCCAGTGGCCTCATTTGCCTGGCCGGTGACGATCGCACCGCTGACCGCGGGATGTTTGATCAACGCGGTCTCGACCTCGGCGGGGTACACGTTGAAGCCGGACACGATGACCACGTCCTTGATGCGGTCGACGAGGTACAGATACCCGTCCTCGTCGAAGATGCCGACATCGCCAGTCCAGAACCAGCCGTCAGCGGTCAATACCGCGTCGGTCATCGCTTGATCGTCGAGGTAGCCGAGGAAGACGCCCGGGCCCTTCACGACCACTTCGCCTTCGTCGCCGATGTCGACGGGCATCCCGTTGTCGTCGACCAGCGCCACGGTGACACCGTCGAGCACCTTGCCAACCGACGATGGACGCACGGCAAACCCGCGGCCCATGGTGACGACGGGTGAGGTCTCGGTGAGGCCGTAGCCCTGGGCCACCTCGATGCCATATCGGTCACGAATGGTCTCGAAGACGCCGAGCGGGAGCGCCGCGGCACCCGATGCGGCGAACCGGATCGAGGCCAGGGAGTCGTCGGGAGCGTTGGCCTTCGCCCAGCGTTGCCACATCGGCGGAGCGCCAGCCAAGAGGGTGACCTTGTGCTCACTGATCAGGCGCAGGCTCTCGTCCGCGTCGAAGTGCCGCTGCAACACAGTGCAGGAACCAATGCTCAGGCCGTAGAGCAGCACGACGTTCAGGCCGAAGATGTGCGCGAACGTCAGGCAGCCGAGGCTGATGTCGTCGGGCCGCAACGCTTCGGGGCCTTGGTGCATTGCTTCTTGGACCCAGCGCAGGTTGTGATGGCTGAGGATGGCAACTTTGGGTGCGCCTGACACGCCACTGGTTGCCATGTAGAACGCGCGCTCGTCGGGCTCGACGTGCACGATGCCTGGGTCGGGGTCGGTGACCGCGACAGTGGCGAGCGTGCTCATGTCGAGTGCTTCGACGCCGATCTCGTCGTCGATGCCCAGCAGGCCCTGGCCTTCCTCACCAACGAGCAACAGACGCGGGTGGACGATGTCGACCCGCAAGCGGAGCTCAGCCGGAGGGCTCTTCGAGTTGATCGGCATCACGATGGCGCCCAATCCGAGGATGGCGAGCGATGCCGTCGCGAAGTGCACCTCGTTGCCCGCGGCCAAGGCCACGGCGTCGCCACGGGAGACTCCCATGGCTGCCAGCTGTGCCCTCAATGCCGAGACACGGTCACGCAGCTCGCCGAATGTGACGACGGTGTCGCCGTCGACGAGCGCCCGTCGTTCGCTGTTGTGCCCCTCGATGACCTTCGCCAGATTCATCACGATCCCCCGATCGTTGTCCGTCCGCCTGCTCGCGTCCGGGCCTCAGTATTGCACGATCGAGTTTCAGAAGGGAAGGAAACGTGCGACGATGGCGGTGGAGGACTTCACATGTCTCGCAAGTTGTCAGCTGCCATTTTCGATCTCGACCGCACGCTCATCAGCGGGTCGTCATCGACGGTCTTCATGCGTCACCTCACCGAGGCCGGGGTCGCGGATGTGGGGAAGAACCCCTTGATCGAACCGCTTGTCGAGCTGGCGCAGTTCACCCTCAAGGCGGTCTATGACATCGCTGGCGAGTCGCGGCTGCTGATGCAGCCAGCAAAGCTCGCGGTGCGCGCTGCCGTCGGCTGGAACATCGGCGACGTCGATGCGGCATGCGCGAAGGCGGCCAAGGAAATCGTGGAGATGGTGCAGCCGTTCGCGCGACCTCTGATCGAGGAGCACCGCGCCGAGGGTCGCCTGCTCGTTCTTGCGTCGACGTCGCCGCTCGCCTTCACGACAGCGCTCGCCGACGAGCTCGGGTTCGATGCCGTCATCGGCACGTCGTGGGCGAACGACGGAACCAGCTACACCGGTGAACTCGATGGTCCGTTCGTGTGGGGGCCGGCCAAGGCCGACGCTGTTGAGCAGTGGGCGGCCGACAACGATGTTCGCCTCGATCGGAGCTACGCCTACAGCGACAGCTATTTCGATGCGCCGTTGCTCGCGCTCGTCGGTCATCCGGTTGCGGTGAACCCCGATACACGTCTTGCTGCCACCGCCGCGATCAAGGGCTGGCCGACTCGACACCTCGACAAGAGCGACGGTGTTATCAAGATCGGCGGACGCGAGATCCAAGAGTGGACTCGTCCGCTGATGCGGCCGGAGCTGGTGGCGCCATACGCCGACCTCTCGTTCCACGACGTCGACAAGATTCCCGCCGACGGCCCGGCCATCGTCGTGTTCAATCACCGGTCGTACTTCGACCCGACGGTGATGGGGCTGCTGTTTGCCAAGGCCGGGAGAAACCTCCGCGGCCTCGGCAAGAAGGAAGTCTTCGACGTGCCGATCATCGGTCGGCTGATGCGCGGGATGGGCGGCGTACGCGTCGAACGTTCGTCGGGCTCCGACGAACCGTTGCAGGCTGCCGCGCGAGCACTCGAAGGTGGCGAGGTCGTGATGCTGGCGCCCGAGGGGACGATCCCGCGCGGTCCAGCATTCTTCGATCCGGTCCTCAAGGGCCGATGGGGTGCAGCGAAGCTGGCCGCGCAGACCGGCGTGCCCGTCATTCCGGTCGGCCTGTGGGGCACCGAACGGGTGTGGCCGCGCAGCGCACGGCTGCCCAACATGAATCCGACGAACCGTCCGGCCGTCTCCGCAACGGTGGGCGACCCGATTCAACTCGGTCTCGACGATCCCGACGCCGACACCACAGCGATCATGGAGGCGCTCGTCGACCTCCTCCCGCCGGAAGCACGTGAGCAGCGGACGCCCAGCCACGATGAGCTGATGCGGACGTTCCCGCCCGGGTACAAGGGCGACCCCACGGCCGAGGCCGAACGTCGCCCCGGTACCGACACCTGATTCGCACCTGATTCGCACCTGACCTGATCTGATAACGCCGAGGCACGAGAAGAGACGCACGATGGCCACACGAGAACGAGAAGTCGACAACGCCGACCGGATGAGTGAGCACGAGGCACTCATGTGGAGCATCGAGAAGGACCCGTGGCTGAACCCCAGCGGCGGGTCGATCGTGCTGCTCGATCAGCCGGTCGATCACGACCGCTTCGTCCGCCAGATGCGCGCCGGCATCGCCCGGACTCCTCGGCTGTATCAGCGCGCTGTTCCTGGCTTCGGTCGAATCTCCACCCCTGCCTGGGTGCCCGACGCGGAGTTCGAGCTCAGCGCGCACGTCCGCGAGGTCGTGCTGCCAGCACCCGGCACCGACCGTCAACTCCTCGACCTTG
>JAJCXU010000484.1 GCA_029263275.1 Ilumatobacter sp. | reverse complement strand
CTGATCGCGGCAGTCGACCGGATCGCGCCCGATGCTGCCTGCGCTGGTCGGGCCTACGTCATCGCGAATGGCGAGCCGCGCCCGGTCCGTGACCTGGTCGCTGGCATCTGTGCGGCGGCGGGAGTGGCGTTCGAGCCTCGTGACGTGCCGCTCGGTGCGGCGCGATCCATTGGCTCGGTGCTCGAGCGTGTGTGGCCTCGTCTGCCTGAGAGCGTGCGAAATGGTGAGGTTGAGCCGCCACTGACTCGATTTGTCGCTGAGCAACTGGGCACTGCCCATTGGTTCGACCCGGTGCCGGCCACGAACGACTTGGGATGGAAGCCAGCGGTGAGCCTCGATGAGGGCTTGGCGCGTCTTGCTGACTGGTTCGCCGAGCAGTCCGCGGCGATCACGGAGTCGAGCGGGGACTGAAAGGAAGCCCCCAACGCGGCCGCAGGGCGCTAACGTTGACCTTTCTGGCGACGTGGCCGAGTGGTTTAGGCAACGGACTGCAAATCCGTGTACATGGGTTCGATTCCCATCGTCGCCTCCAGACAATCGAGCCCCGTTCGCATCAGCGGCGGGGTTCGATTCGTTTTCGGGAGCGTCAGGCCGCGTCAGGCCGCCTGCCGGCGAAGATCGAGGTGTGCGACCGAGTGCTGTTGCCCGGTGGGAAGCGTGACGGTGAGTTGTCGGGTGCTCGGGTCGAGTTGCAGTCGCCATCGTCCTTCGTGGGCTTGATGATGGTGATGACTGCAGAGCGGCAACAAGTTGTCGAGATCGGTGAAGCCGTCGTCGTCCCATTCTTTGAGGTGGTGGACGTGGCAATCGTCGAAGTGGCGGTCGCAACCGTCGATGGCGCAGGTGGCGTACATCGAACGGAGGGCGATGCGTTGTTCTTTGGTGGCGAGGCGACGAGATCGGCCGACGTCGAGCGGCATGCCGTCGCCACCAAGCACCACAGGAATGAGGTTGGCGTCGCAGGCGAGTCGTCGTGCGGTCTCAGCGGGAACTGGCGTGCCGTCGGAGTACTCGGCAATCCGAACAGCTGCTGGCGATGGTTGTCGTCGAGGCGGCCCGCGACTCCGGTGAGCGCATCAGCGTGTTCCGTGCCGACCTTGCCCTTGCCGAGCGCTGCATCGAGCCGGGGAGTGTGGCCAAGCGTTTCGGCTCGCTGTTCGGTGCGTTCGGCATGGCGCCGGGAGGACCGCCCGTTGCGACCCAGGACGTCGGCGGGTGGGGGAGCGTGACCGGCGGCGTTGAGTTCGCTGAGCCGACGGGTCAAGGCCGATTCGATCTGATCGGTCCGACCGCGAACGGCTTCCACGTCGCGGAGCGCAGCGGTCAGCGGGCCGACATCGAGCGACGACACATCGAGTGCCTCGAGCGCTGCGAGTCGGACGGAACTCATAGAAAGAAGTATGCGAACGTATGTTCCTTTTGGTTCAAGAAATCCCATTCGAATCAGAGATAGCGGGCCACCGAGTATCGCTCGAAACGATGACAGCTGGACGACGTATGGCTGTCGGGTGCCGGGTCTGGTCCCCTCAGTTCTTGAGGCTGCCGACAGTTCTCCCGTGACCTCACGGTTGAGTCGTCGAGCTCAGCCGAACGAGGCGTGCGCAGCCGGGACGACCTGCTCGAGGTAGGACTCGAGTGCGTCGTCGTCGACGGGAAGCCGGAGGGCGATGTTGACCATGTCGGCACCGGCCTCGCGATAGCGGGCGATCTGTTCGAGCGCATCGTCGGCGGTGCCCGTCAGCGCACCTCTGGTGACGCGCTCGGCAGCCTCGGGGCCCCATTCGTCGATGATCCGCTGCAACTCTCGATCAGCGGCTTCACGCGTCGCCCCCATGTGGAAAGCGAGATTCACCGACCGTTCCAGCGTCGCTGGGTCACGGTCGATCGCAATGCAGGCTGCGTCGATCTGCTGATTGAGTCGGGCGTATGTCTCCGGCCCGACGTAGGGCACGTTCCAACCCGAGCTGTACTTGGCAGCAATGGCTGGCGTTCGCTTGGGGCCGCGACCACCCGCCCACATCGGCATCGATCCGTGCACCGGGCCAGGCACGCAGGTGACCTCATCGACGTGGGAGTGCTGACCGACGAAGGTCGTCGTCCCGCCGGCGAACATTCCGGAGATGATCTCCATCCCTTCATCCAGCATGTCGAAGCGCGTTCCGAGCGACGGGAACTCGAACCCGTGCGCGAGGAACTCAGGCTCGTGCCAGCCGGCACCAAATCCGGGCTCGAATCGCCCGCCAGAGATGTGGTCGATCGCGACGCATGCCTTGGCGAGCAGCGCCGGGTTGCGGAAGGGGACACAGAACATCAAGCACCCGATGCGCGCGGAACTCGTGACCGACGCCAAGGCACTGAGTGTGGCCACCGCCTCGAAGTGGGGTGTGGTTCCGCCATTCGGAGGTGCCTCGTACAAGTGGTCCCACGCCGAGATCCAGTCGACGACACCGTCGAGGCGTTGCCACCGTTCGATCAGCTCAGCCATCGTGGCGTTCTGTTGGCCGACGTGCACGCCGAGCTGGAGGCCAGCGCGACCGCGTCGTTCGAGGAACACGGTCATGCTGCCGAGGCCCCGTCGACGCCGCTCAACGCGTCGCCCGCCAGCGTGATGCGATGCATCAGTCGGCGGTGCCCTGCGTAGTTGTTGAGTGCCCAGTGCCACGTCGAACGGTTGTCCCACATGGCGATCGAGCCGGGCTCCCATTCGAACTCGTAGGAGAACGGGCCATCAGCAACGTACTGGTACAGGAAATTGAGCAGTGGCGCCGACTCTTCGGGTGTCCACCCGACGAAGTGGGTGGTGAAGGCGAAGTTGACGAAAAGCAGCTTGCGTCCGGTGATGGGGTGGGTGATCACCACCGGGTGAACGGCGCCGCCGGTCGCGTCGGGATTGTGGAAGCGGTCGTCATCGTCGTTGTAGCCCGCGTTCTTGCCGAACACGTGCTCGTTGCTGTGATGCGCCTGCAGTCCGTCGAGCGTGGACTTGAGACCATCGGAGAGCGAGTCGTAGGCAGCTCCGACACTCAAGAACCGAGTCTCGCCACCAGCACTGGGAAGATCACGTGCAACAAGAATCGAGCCACGTGCGGGGACCTGGTCGTAGCTGTGATCGGTGTGCCAGCCGCCGCCGACGTTCACGTCCTGGTCGGCCTCCTTCAGCACCTGTGCGATCTGGGGATGCGAGGCGACAGGTGTGAAGAACTTGTTGACGTCGATGGTCGAGAAGCGCTCGGCGAACTCGATGTGTTGGTCCTCATCCAGCGTTTGATCGCGGAAGAACAGCACGCCGTGGGTGGCCCACGCCTGATTGAGCGCGGCGACATCGCCGTCGGACAGCCTGGTGACGTCGATGTCGGACACGAGGGCGCCGACGTGTTCAGAGACGGGAGTGACCTGCATGGCCACAGTTGAGCAGGTCGGCTGATCAGCCGGCGAGGTCAGCGAGCGTCTTGTCTGCCTCGTTGCTGCCGAGCACGAGCAGGATGTCACCGTCGAGCGAGCCGGCGTCGGTCGGCACATCGTCCGGGAGCGCGAGCACGGTCAGACCACCCATCGCGGCGGCCAGGGCGTCGGCGTCAGCCTTCGCCGCGTCCGATGCGTAGTACACGACTGATTCGGTTGCTTGGGCCGTGCTGTTGGTCGGGGTTCCGACAGTGAAGCCAGCGGCCTCGATCAGCGTGCTCATCCGGCCGGCAGATCCGCTGATGCCGCTGCCGTTGGCCACCACGACGGTCGAACCGGTGCCCGCTGCATCGGTGCCGTCGGCGGTGGCCGAGACGCCACTCAGTTCGGCGATCGACTTGTCAGCCTGCAGATTGCCGAGCAGCAGCAGCACGTCACCGGTGAACTCGCCCTCGATGGGGGGAGCCTCGGGAAGCGCCTCGACTGACACCCCGCCCAACATCGTTGCGAGCGAGCCAGCGACTGCTTCCGCTGTTGGGTCGGCCACGTGATACACGACAGAGTCGTCGACCTTTTCGGTGCCGTTGACAGCCTCTCCGGTGGTGAACCCCTCGAGTCCGAGCGCATCGGTCATGCGGCCAGCAGACCCACCAACGATGTTGCCGTTGGCGACGACGACCGTTGCACCCTCGACGACCAGGGCGACCGTCGTGGTGGTGACGGGCGCCGCTGTGGTGACGGGCGCCGCTGTGGAAGCGGTCACTTCGACCGCGGCTGTGGTCGTGGTGGTCGCCGAGGAATCACCGTCGCTGCCGCCGCATGCAGCGACGACGAGCAGAGAACCTGCGAGAAGGGCGGGGCCGATTCGAGAGATCACACACCTATTGTCGCAAATTTCGAGGGGCGAGGCGTGCACAGGGCCGTTTGGAGGCGCCCGGCGACGGCTATCGCAGATGCTCGCTCAGCGCGTCGAGGACCTGTCGTTGACCGGCCACCACCTTCTCTGAGGCGGCTTCGAGGACGAACCACTCCGCCCGATCAATCTCAGGAAAGGCCTGCATGCGGCCCGATTTTGGCGGCCACTCCATCTCGAAGTCGTTGCTCGAACACTGCGCTGCATCGATGTCGCCTTCAAGCGCCCAGATGTGGATTTCCTTACCGCGGTTCTGCCTGAACACGCCGAGGTCGATGGATGCTCCATCGGGTGCCGGATGACCCATCTCTTCGCTGAACTCACGCTGCGCGGCGGCCCACTCATCGGCGTCGTCGGGATCGACGAGCCCCTTCGGAATCGACCACGCGCCATCGTCCTTGCGGACCCAGAGTGGCCCACCCATGTGTCCGAGGAGCACCTCGACCCGCTCGGGCCCGGTCCGGTACAACAGCAGTCCAGCGCTCCGGTTCATCTCGATCAACGTACCCACCGTGATGTCCGCAGCGGTTCGAGCCGCATCGGTACGATGTCGAGGTGGCAAGGCGGCATTCCGAGATCGTGAGCCGTCGCCTGTTCGGAGCGCTCGCATTGTGTTGGGTCGCCGGATGTGGCGGCTCGGATCAGCCGACCGTCGACGTCCTGGCCGCATCGTCGTACACCGACGTGGCCGACGAGCTCGAATCACTCCTCGAAGACGAACTCGACGTCAATATCCGATTCTCGTTCGGATCCTCTGGCACATTCCTGGAGCAACTCAACCAGGGTGCCCCGGCATCCGTGGTGGTCACGGCCAACGACGAGACGATGCGCCGGCTCGAGTCGGCGGGCCTGGTTGAGGCAAGCACCGCGATCACTCGAAACGAGCTGATCATCGTGACTGCGGACACGACCATCGGGCAATCGATCAACTCCTTGGCCGACCTCGCAGCCGCAGCTGACGCGGTCACTGTCGTGTGCACGAGCTCGGCCCCGTGTGGCGCGGCCACCGACCAGCTGCTCGAACAGGCAGGTCTGACGCTCTCGCCCGCCAGCCGGGAACCCAACGTGCGCGCCACGCTCACCAAAGTGATCCTCGGCGAAGCTGACGCCGCCATCGTGTACCGCACCGATGCTCAGGCACGCCCAGACCTTCGCTCCGTCGAGATCGTCGACTCTGTCTCAGTTGTCGGTCGCGCTGCAGCCGTCACTGGAGACGCTGACGGAACCAGAGTCATGAGGGTGCTGAGCGGCTCCGCAGCGGCTGACGTGCTGAGCGAGGCTGGGTTCCAGGCGCCATGATCAATCGTCCGCCACCCTGGGTCTTCGCGTTGGCCGCGGTTCCCGCCGTCGTCCTTGGAGCGCCATTGGCCGCTCTGCTGTGGCGACTTCCGTGGAGCAACCTTGGGGGAGCGCTCACCAGTGATGCCGCCACATCGGCACTCGGACTTTCCCTGGTCACATCGCTCGCAGCCACTGCGCTCTGTGTCGTGTTCGGTCTCCCGTTGGCCTGGTTGTTGTCAACCGGAACGGGTGTCACCACTCGCATTGTCCGTGCCCTCTGTCTGCTGCCGATCGTGCTGCCGCCGGTGGTCGGTGGCGTCGCTCTGCTGCTGGCTTTCGGCCGTCGTGGTGTGGTCGGGCAGTGGCTTGCCGATGCCGGTATCCAGCTGTCGTTCAGCACCGCCGGCGTCGTCCTCGCCCAATCATTCGTTGCGCTTCCATTCTTCGTGCTGTCCGTCGAGGCCGCGCTCCGCCAACTCGACACCGAGTTCGCCGAAGTCGCTCACGTGCACGGTGCCTCACCGATCCGCGTCTTCACGTCGGTGACGCTGCCATCCATTGCGCCGGCGATCGCTGCGGGCGCCGTCCTTGCCTGGGCCCGCGCCATCGGAGAGTTCGGAGCCACCGTCACCTTCGCCGGAAGTCTCGAAGGCCGCACCCAGACACTGCCACTCGCCGTGTACGACCTGCTCGAACGCGACCCTTCCGAAGCCGTCGTGCTCAGCGCCGTCCTCGTCGTCCTTGCCGTTGCGGTCCTGGTCGCACTCCGCGACCGATGGTTCGGTGTCTTGCGTTCCGAGGTCCAGCGATGACAGGGAGCAGGGTGGCGGCATCTGTCGAGTTCGCGCGGAGCGATCTGCAGCTGAAATTCGACGTTCCAGACGCACCATTCGTGGCCCTGACCGGCCTGAACGGATCGGGAAAGACCAGCGCACTGCGCTGCCTGGCCGGGCTCGAGCCGGCGGCGAAGGTCGATTGGCCCAACGGAGCGCCCGACAGCCGTGGCTATCTTCCGCAGCGAATCATGCTGTATCCAGCGATGTCACTTGCGGACAACATCGCCTCATCCATGCGCTTCGCTGGCCTCGACAAGTCGAGCATCGCCACTCGCACCGCCGAGTTGCTCGACCTCGTCGACATCTCGGCGTTGGGAAACCGCCGTCCGCACGAGGTGTCGGGCGGGCAACGTCAGCGCGCCGGCCTCGCTCGGGCGATTGCCGCCACACCGTCTCTACTCCTGCTCGACGAGCCGTTCTCGGCCATTGACGTCGACAGCCGAGCACGAGTGCGCGAGCGCATTGTCGACCACATCGCCGAATCGGGCGCGCGCTGCGTCATGGCCACGCACGATCCGGAGGACCTCGCCGCCTCCAACGCCGTCCACATCGTCCTCACCTGAACCCTCCACCCCGCACCCCCAATCCGAAATTCGTGTCGAGAGTGCCCGCACAGGGCAGCCTGACAACATATTTCGGACGGGTCCTGACCATCTCTCCCGAAATATGTTGCGAGAGCGCCCTTACAGGGCACCTTGGGCACGAATTTCGGGTTGTGGTGGGTTAGGTGATGCGGGTGGGGCGGTCGGGACGATCGCCGAGCACGTCGTCGAAGGCTTCCCACTGCGAGAGGCTTTCGAGTGCAGCGATCGTCGTCCGCATTGCTTCGGCAGGGACGGGATGCGAGATGAGGAAGCCCTGGGCCTTGTCGCAGCCGAGTTTGCGCAGCATCTTCAACTGCTCAACGGTTTCCACGCCTTCAGCCACAACGTCGAGCCCCATCGAGGCGCCCATGGCGATGATGGTGCGGACCAGTGACCGATCGTTCGAACTCTCAGCCACGCCCTTCACGAAGGCACGGTCGATCTTGACGCGCTGAATGGGGAACTGTTGGAGCAACGACAGGGACGAATATCCGGTGCCGAAGTCGTC
>JAJCXU010000483.1 GCA_029263275.1 Ilumatobacter sp. | reverse complement strand
ATGTATGGAGCATTCGACGAGACTCGGCGGTCACCGCGTCTGCCGGGTGAGCCGTACCACTTCATCAGCCGCATCACCGAGATCATCGGCGAGCTGAACGACTGCAAGGCCGGCCTCGAAATCGTCTGCGAGTACGACATCCCTGACGACGCCTGGTACTTCGACGAGAACGGCGCCGAGACCATGCCGTTCGCCGTACTGCTCGAGGCAGCGTTGCAGCCCTGTGGCTGGGTTGCCTCTGCGGTGGGCTCGGCAAACGATGTCGACGAGGACCTGCTGTTCCGCAATCTCGACGGCACGGGGACCGTGGTCGACGAACTGACGCGGACGTCAGGGACGCTGTCGACACGCGTCAGGCTCACCAGCGTCTCTCGTGCCGGCGGCATGATCGTCGAGGGCTTTGATGTCGATTGTTCGATCGGCGACCGAGTCGTGTACACGATGGAGACCGTCTTCGGCTTCTTCCCGCCCGAGGCGTTCGAGGATCAGGTCGGCTTGCCGGTCACGAGTGATCACGAGGCCCTCGCTGAGCTCATCGCGACGTACGCGCCGGAGATGACCGATCTCACCGGCCGGCCCGAACGGTTCTGCTCGGGAACCGCTCGTCTCGCGAACGAGATGCTGCTGATGGTCGACCGTGTCGCCCATGTCGACGCCCGCGGCGATGCAGGACTCGGCATTGTCGTCGGGGAGAAGGACGTGGACGTCTCCGAGTGGTTCTTCAAGGCGCACTTCTTCCAGGACCCGGTGCAGCCAGGCTCGCTCGGCGTCGAAGCGCTGCTCCAACTCCTCCAGTACTTCATGCTCGACACGGAGATGGATGCGGGCATCGAGAACGCTCGGTTCGAGCCGATGCTGCTCGGTGCGCCGATGGTCTGGAAGTACCGCGGCCAGGTCACGCCGAAGAACGACATGATCACGACGATCATGGAGGTCACCGAGGTGGGTGTCGACGAGATCGGTCCGTTCGTCATCGGCGCAGGCTCACTGTGGTGCGACGGTCTGCGCATCTATGAGGTGTCGAACATGGGGATGCGTTTGGTGTCAGGCGCGCCGAGTGGCACCTCCGACACGACTGAATTAGACGCAGTTCCGGCCCCGCCAGCGCTGCAGACGGGCGGCGTGTCCGAGCTTGCGGTCAGCGTCGACCTTGCTCATCATCCCCAGCTCATCGATCATGCAGTCAATGGCGTCCCGGTGGTCCCAGTGGTCTTCGCCATCGAATGGTTCGCTCGGCTCGCTGCGGCGTATGACCCGAACCTCCACTTCACCGGGCTCACCGATCTCCGTGTGCTCAGCGGATTGGTTGCCGACGATTACTTCAGCGGCGGCAGCCTCGATCTGGTCGCCGCAGTGACTGCCTCAGAGGAGAGCGGTGAGGGTCGACAGCTCACGCTGCAGCTCACCGACACGGCGACGGGACGAGCCCACTACCGATGCACGGCCCACATGTCTGCCGCCGCGCCATCCGCACATGACCTACTCGCTCCGAAGGACGCGGCTGATGCTGGCAGCGAGCCGTGGCCGTCTGAGATCTACTTCGGCGATGTGCTGTTCCACGGGCCGGCATTCCGTGTGATCGAAGACATCACTGGCGTGTCAGAGCACGGCATTAACGCCTGCTGCTGGGGCGTCCGTGCGGTCGGGTGGCCGACCGAACCATGGGTGTCAGACCCCGCCCTGTTCGATGGCGCCCTCCAACTCGCGCTGCTCTGGACCGAACGGCTCCTCGGCCTGCCCTCGCTGCCAACAGGAGTCGGCTCGATCCGTGTGTTTTCCGAGCCGACGTTCGGGCAACACTCGATGACGCTCATCGGGCGTCGGGCGTCGGCCCACATGGTGGTGTGTGATGTCGAGATTCGCTCGGCCGATGGCGACATCGTGGCTCAGCTCGAAGGCATCGAAACCCACGTCCGCCAACCCGCTTCGTAAGGCGCCGGGCGGGCGATCAGTTGAGATCGAACCAGACGAGGACATCGAATCGGGCATAGTCGTCGGAGCCTTCGGTGCTCTCGAGGATCACGCAGTAGGCATCGGCGCGATAGTCGTCGAGGCCATGCTCGACACACCGGTCGAGTTGCCTGACTTCATCGAGCGTCATCGCCCACCGACCGGTGAAGCTCCACGCAATGTCGGCCTGACCGCAACTCTCCATTCCAGGTGAGGGGTAGAGATCGTCGTTGCCCTCGCAGATTGGACGGTTGCCGTCGCGTTCGCCAGCGAAGAAGAACAGCTCGGGCGTCATGCCGCCTGGCTCGATTCGAACGATCGACAGGTTGCCGTCGTCGAGATGGACTGTTGATCCGTCGTGCAGCTTCTCTTCGCCGCGCCGACCCCACCGGTGCTCGTCGGTTCCCCAGACCATCTGGATCTCACCACGGTTGACCGAGGAGGCGTCGCCGTCGCGTTCGATGAAGACTCGCCCAAACCCGATTTCGATGTCGTTGGGCGGAGCAACAGCGGTGCGGAACGATCCGGTTCGGATCTCGTTGCGGCCTTGCTCGTCGACGGCCATGACCACGACCTCGTACGTCGTTCCCGTCGCGAGCCCGTCGATGTCGATCGTCCAGTCCCGGTAGTACTCGTCGAGGAACGACAGTTTCTGGGTATCGGTCGGTGTGCTGTACTCGACGATGACCTTGGCGGGGCGGTCGGTCTCGATGTGTAGTTCGAATCGGTCGATGTCGGCGGTCGGAGTCGCAGTGGCTGCCGTGATGCACCCGGAGGTGCAGCCGAGGTCGGTGACTGTCAGCCCGCCAGACGTGGTGGCCGAGTCGCGGGTGGTGAACGTGTCGGTCAGCACCGTGACCCCGTTGGCGTCCTCGGCACGGACGATTGCGTGATACGTCGTGCCGGGGTCGAGGTAGTCGAACGTGGCAACGAGAAGACTGAGGGAATTGACCGTCGCGACGGGTCTCGCGCCGGGGAAGTGCGGGTTGCCGTCGGCATCGTCGACCGGAGCGGCCTTCGCGACGAAGACGTCGATGTCGGCGGGGACGATCGTTTCGATACGAACGTCGACGTCGGCGCTGGTCTGGTGTGGCTTGATCGTGGCGGCGGTGATGCACCCG
>JAJCXU010000482.1 GCA_029263275.1 Ilumatobacter sp. | reverse complement strand
TGGCTGATCAGGAAGATGAACCCGAAGAGCGCGAAGAATGCCGAGGTGACCGAGATGCTTGCGGCACTGAATCGCAGGTTCTCGAAGATGCGTACCGGCAGGAGTGGGTGGTCGACGCGGAGCTCCCACCAGACGAACGCGGCGATCAAGCCGGCCGAACCAGCGAAGCCGGCGAGCGTGAGCGGGGAGAGCCACCCGAGTTCAGGTGCTTCGATGATTGTGAAGACGAGCGCGGTGATCGCAGCGATCGACAGGACGAGCCCGGGACGGTCGATGGCGGGGACCTCGTCGTCTCGCGACTCGGGCACGACGAACCAGGCGGCGGTCGCGGTGATCAACACGATGGGAATGTTGACGTAGAACACCGAGCCCCACCAGAAGTGTTCGAGCAACCAGCCCCCACTGATCGGGCCCGCAGCCACGCCGACGCCGCTCATCGCGCTCCAGATCCCGATCGCCTTCGCCCGCTCGCTGGGGTCGGGGAACATGTTCGTGATGATCGCCAGCGTCGCCGGGAAGATGCCAGCGGCACCGACACCCATCAACGCGCGACCGACGATCAGTGCGCCCGGCGAGTCGACCGACCCCGCGTACACCGAGGTGATGCCAAAGATGACCAGTCCGATCATCAACGAACGCTTACGGCCGAATCGGTCGCCCAGCGCTCCAGCAGCGAGCAGGAGTCCGGCGAACACGAGAAGGTAGGCGTCGACGATCCACTGCAGCTGCCTGGTCGTCGCACCGAGCTCGGCGGACAGGCTCGGCAGTGCGATGTTGACGATCGTGCCGTCCAGGGTGGTGACGAAGACGGCGAGGCAAACCACGGCGAGCGCGGCCCACCGACGTGGATGACCATCGCGTGAGGCGCTCGCCTCCGGCTTGTACTTTACAGTGTCAAGTGGCACGGCTTGACACTGTAAAGTCGAAGGTTGACAACGTCAAGTGGTGGGGCATACTTGATTCCATGACACCGGTCACCTCCGACAGCTCAGCGTCGAGCGAGGGCACCGACCTGCCGGGTCAGTTGCGGGCGGCGGCAGCCGACGTGATTATCGAGCGTGGACTCGGAGCGTTCAGCTTGCGCGAGGTCGCGCGCCGCGCAGACGTTTCGCATGCGGCGCCCGGCTATCACTTCGGCGACATGTCGGGGCTGCTGACATCGCTCGCCATCGAGGGCCTCGACACGTTGCATCGCGAGACTGCCGCCGCTGCTGCTGAACACGTCGACCCGCTCGATCGTCTGACGGCGGTCGGTCGCGCCTACGTCAAGGTCGGTCGCGAACACCCCGCCCACATGGAGGTCGTGTTTCGGCCCGACCTGATCGACGTCGACCATCCGGACATGCACCGATGTGGCGCGCAGGCATTTGGAGTCGTCCTGGCGGTGGTGCAAGCAATCGCCGACGACCGCAACCCCGACCTCGACGTCCTCACCGCGGCACGATTGTGCTGGAGCGCAATGCAGGGGCTTGTCCAGATCCACCCGAAATTGGGTGTGCTCGACGAGGCGATGGGAACGTCCACCCGGTCCCTGGACGACCTCGTTGCCGACTTCACCCGACTGATCGTCGACGGTATTGGTTCACGCCCCTGAGTGTTCGCTGAGCTCAGGGTTCGACGATCGCGAATCCGGTCTCGAACGCGTCGAGGTTGCCGAAGATCGCGATGAGCGCATTGGGGTCGCCGTCAAGGGTGACCCGACCGTCGGTCACCGCATCGACGAACGAGGCTCCGCCCGTGATGTCGACGAGCAGTTCCTTCGTGAGCGTCACCGTGACCGCCGCGTCTGGGTCGTGTCGGCCGCGCACGTGGTGGATGGCCTGGTTTTCGAGCGCCAGGATCCATGACTCGTCGAGGTCGGTGAACTGCCAATTCGTGATGACGTGCTCGTCGGCGACATCTTCGGACTTGAGACGAATCGCCATCGCGTCGAACACCATGTCGACGGTGAGCGCGACTGCGAAGCCGCGCCGTCCGGGAGTCGGGCGCGAGGGCGGTGGCCCGTGACGGAGTTCTTGGGCGCCGGTCAAGTACGCATTGCGCCACGTCGCCGACTCGGCTTGATAGCCGAGCTGTTCGAGCGCGTCGGCCTGTAACTCGCGCGCCGCGTGGTTGGCCGGGTCGGCGAACACGAGGTGGTTCACGAGCTCAGCGACCCACCGGTAGTCGCCGCTGTCGTACGCGGCCTGTGCGTGGGCGAGGAGAGCGTCGGCGCCGCCAGCCAATTCGACGTAGCGCGTGCCGGCATCGACCGGGGTCCGCATCCAGAGGTGGGCAGGGTTCCCGTCGTACCAGCCGAGGTAGCGCTGATACACAGCCTTCGCGTTGTGGACCAATGCGCCGTAGTAGCCGCGTGTGTGGATCTGATCGGTGAATGCCTTCGGCAGCGTGAGCTCTTCGGCGATTTCGGTCGGCACCAGGCCCTTGTTCGCGAGCCGCATCGTCTGGTCGTGCATCCAGCGGTACAGGTCGCGCTGGGAGCGGAGAAATTGCGCGACGTCGTCGGTGCCCCACCGTGGCCAATGGTGACTGGCGAACATCAACGCGCTGTCGGCGCCGAACAGTTCGAGTGCCTCGTTGATGTACTTCGACCAGCCAAGCGCGTCGCGGGCCTGGGCACCACGAAGGGGCAGCAGGTTGTGCATGTTGTGCGAGCAGTTCTCGGCCATGCACAGCCACCCTTGGC
>JAJCXU010000481.1 GCA_029263275.1 Ilumatobacter sp. | reverse complement strand
GTTCTTCGGAACGCTCCTTCTGTCGTTTTCAAGCGTGGTCCTGCCTGATGCGCGAACGTTGCTGGTCATGGGCTAAATCCGACTTGTTGAGTCGGGATTTGCCGAGTAGCGTCCTTCGCCATGACTGAGCAGAGCAACTGGGGATTCGAAACCAAGCAGATTCACGTCGGCGGTGAGGCAGATCCCACCACCGGGGCCCGCGCTGTGCCGATCTATCAGACGACGTCATACGAGTTCCGCGACACCGAACATGCAGCGAATCTGTTCGGCCTGGCCGAGATCGGCAACATCTACACCCGGATCATGAACCCGACGCAAGGGGCGTTGGAGGAGCGAATCAATGCGCTCGAAGGTGGCTGCACCACAGCGGTCGGTCTCCCCGGCACGCTCGTCGTCGCATCCGGCCAGTCCGCGGCGACCCTTGCGCTGCTCACGCTCTGCGAATCCGGCGATCACGTCGTCGCCTCCCCGTCGCTCTACGGCGGTACTTACAACCTGCTCCACTACACAATGCCGAAGCTGGGCATCGAGGTCACCTTTGTCGACGACCCGGACGACCTCGCTCAGTGGGCCGCCGCAGTCAAGGACAACACCAAGGCGTTCTTCGGTGAGGTGTTGGCCAACCCGCGCAACAACATGTTCGACATCACGGGCGTGTCCGGAGTCGCACACGACAACGGCATCCCACTGATGGTCGACAACACCGTGCCGACGCCGTACCTGGTTCGTCCGCTCGAACTCGGTGCCGACATCGTGCTGCACAGCCTCACCAAGTTCTGCGGTGGGCATGGCACCTCGATCGGTGGCGCCATCGTCGACGGCGGCACCTTCGACTACGCGGCGTCCGGTCGCTTCCCGAACTTCACCGAGCCCGACCCGAGCTACCACGGCCTCGCTTACTTCACGGCCCTCGGCCACGGTGCCTTCATTCTCAAGGCGCGAGTGCAGATGCTGCGTGACCTCGGCATGGCGATCTCACCGTTCAACGCCTTCCTCATCCTCCAGGGCCTGGAAACCCTGAGCCTGCGGATGGAGCGTCACTTCGCCAACGCCCAGGCCGTTGCCGAGTTCCTCGACGCTCACGATCAGGTCGAGAACGTTCAGTTCGCCGGCCTGCCGAGCAGCCCGTGGCACGCACGTACTCAGGAGTACGGCGGTGGGCGCGGTGCCGGTTCGATCGTTGCATTCGACATCAAGGGCGGTGTGGACGCCGGCAAGAAGTTCGTCGAGGCATGTGAGCTGCACAGCCACGTCGCCAACATCGGCGACGTGCGCAGCCTGGTCATCCACCCGGCGAGCACCACTCACAGTCAACTGTCGCCCGAAGAGCAAGTGCAGAGCGGTGTCGGCCCCGGCCTGATCCGTCTCAGCGTCGGTCTTGAGACCCTGAGCGACATCATCGCGGACCTCACCACCGCCTTCGCCGCCATCTGACCGGCTCGATCACACTTGGGGTCAGACCCCAAGTGTGATGTCAGTCGTCGCGCTGGTCTTTGAGGAACTCTTCGAACTGATCACCGAGGTCATCGGCAGTCGGGATCTGTGCTTCGGCGCGCCGATCGAATTCGGCTTCGAGCATCCGGACGTACATCCGGAGCTGGTCGTCGTTCGTGGTGATCTCGTCGTGGACGTCGCGCCAGCTGTCGATCTGATTGCTGATGTCACCGCGCATCCACTCACTCGTGGGGACGTCGAGCACGTGCCCGAGGTGGCGAACGAGCGCAGCAACAGCCATGGGGTGCTCGGCGTTCATCAGATAGTGCGGGATGCCGACACGGAGTGAGATCGATGGGATGTCGCGGGCTTCGAGTTCAGCGTTCAGGACGCCGGCGACACCTGTGATGCCCTGGTACGACGGTTGTGACAGCCCCAGGCGCGCCGCCAGCCCGGCGGTCGCAGTACTGCCGGTGACCGGGGGAGTGCGGGTGTGCGGGATTGCCTCGGCCGCGGAGCCGACGGTGACCACGGCTTCGCAACCCATTGCGACCGCGACGGTGATGATCGCGTCGACATACGTCCGCCAGTTGAGGTGGGGCTCGACGCCGATCAGCCCGACGACGTCGCGTTGACCCGGTCCTCCGTCAGGGCCAGGACCGCTGCGCTGGAGGATGAACTCGTTCATCGGCCAGACGATCTCACGAATGTCGTCGTCGACGGTGACGTGCGGTCGTTGTTGCGTGAAGTCGTAGAACGGGTCGGGGTCGATCGAGCCCACGATCACGGCGTGATCAGCACTGGTGAAGGCGTTGACGGCCTGGGTTGCAGCGCTGGCAACGTCGAACCATCCCTCGAGACCGACCAGCATTACCGGACGATCGAGCGAGCCGATGTCGCCCATCCCGAAACTCAGCACGTCAGTGGCCTGCATGATCGGGAGGCTATTCGGTCAGGCGAGCTGTTCGACGATGTGATCGACGCAGCGTGTGAGTGCTTCGATGTCGGCGCTGTCGATGGCGGGGAACATGCCGACGCGGAGCTGGTTGCGACCGAGCTTGCGGTAGGCGTCGGTGTCGAGGACGCCGTTGGCGCGCAGGATGGTGCAGATCTCGTTCGCGTCGATCGAATCGTCGATGTCGATGGTGCCAACGACATTCGAGCGGTGTGCCGGGTCGGCGACGAACGGCGTGGCCCAGTCGCGGGCCTCGGCCCACGAGTAGAGGATCGATGCGGATGCAGCGCTGCGTGCGGCCATGCCAGCGAGGCTGCCGTTCGCCAGCATCCAGTCGAGTTGTGCGTCGAGCATGACGAGCGTGGCGACGGCCGGCGTGTTGTACGTCTGATTCTTCGTCGAGTTGTCGAGTGCGATCTGCAGATCGAGCGACGCGGGGCGCCAGCGGTCCGAAGATCCGATCTCGTTGATGCGTTCGAGCGCTGCGGGCGAGCACGCGGCCAGCCAAAGGCCACCGTCGGACGCGAAGCACTTCTGCGGGGCGAAGTAGTAGCAGTCGACCTGGGCCGGGTCCCAGAGCAGACCGCCAGCAGCAGATGTGGCGTCAACGGCCACGAGCGCGTCGCCCGAGCCGGCGGGGCGTTGGAGCTGCATAGCCACGCCGGTCGAGGTCTCGTTGTGGGTGAGTGCGTAGAGGTCGATGCCGGCCTCGGCGACCGGATCAGGGTGCGAGCCGGGGTCGACCTTGATGACCGACGGTTCTCCGAGGTGCGGCGCTGCGGCACAGGCATCGGCAAACTTGGAGGAGAACTCGCCGAACACCAAGTGCTGGCTGCGGTCGCGAACGAGACCGAAGGTGGCGACGTCCCAGAAGATGGTGGAGCCACCGTTGCCGAGCACGATTTCCCAGCCGTCGGGCAGTGAGAACAGCTCTGACAGTTTGGACCGGATGTCGCCGACGAGGTTCTTGACCGGCGGCTTGCGGTGCGATGTGCCGAGCAGGGAGTCGCGAGCAGCGACGACGGCATCGATCTGATCGTGGCGCACCTTGGACGGGCCGCAGCAGAAGCGCCCGTCGGCAGGCAGAAGTTCAGCAGGAATGGTGATAGCGGGGGTCTCAGTCACGCAAGCATGATGGCGCCATGTCGGAACGAATCCAGCCGCCCTTTCAAAAAAGAAAGATCCAGATGACGGGACCTGGACCGTCAGCTCAGCCCTGGGTCATGGGGGCGAGGTAGGTCGTCGCGAGTTTGTCGTCGTCGCGTTCACGCATGCCGTCGCGGGCGCGCCGGATCAACTGTCCGGTCTCGGTCTGGTGGAAGAACCAGGTCTCGAGTTGGCGCGCACCCGTGTTGTCAGCAAGTTGTAGGCCAGCTTCCTCGTAGTAGGCGCGAATGTCCTGGCTGGCAGCGATCGCGGTGCTGGGGTCCCAGCCGACTTCGGTGATCGAGGCTCCGCCTTCGATCTCGATCATCTTCTCGATCAACCCGACGATTCCATCAACGTCGGCCATGCGGCCGAGCAGTGTCCGGCCACCCGTCGCCTCGAGATTGCGGTCGTAGGCGTTGCGCAAGCCCTGTGCTTCATCGATCGCGCCGTGTGCATCGGGATGGTGGCGTGGCGGCATCGGGCACGATGACGGCTCGGACCCCTGCTCTTCGATCGTCACGGGGAAGTCGACGAGCACCGGCACATCAGTTCGCGGCAGCAGTTCGAACATCGCCGTCAGCACACTGGTCTGGAACTCGGCATCGCCTGGTTTGCCGAGCGGTCGTCCCAGTGGGAAGTTCGCGTGCAGCATTCGGGGCGGCTTGACCGTTTCGGCCTGCCCTCTGATGAGGGAGATGCCAACGGTGGCGAGGCCGGCGTTTTCGAAGATGTGGGCGAGCACACTCACGGTGCGCGTGCAGAGCGGTCAAACCGGGGTGAAGATCACCACGTCGACGTCGTCATCGAGCAGGACCTGCGCGGCTGCTGGCCCCGAGTCTTGGATGATCGACGAGAACGTCGCGTCGAGCTGGGCACCCATGAACGACAAATGGTTGGTGGCGACCGATCCAATGACGCCCGCTGCGGCGAGTTCGTCGAGACGATCGGCCGGGTACGCGGTGTTGATGTCGGCAGTAAGGCCGGCCCGGTCGAAGTTGGGGGAGAAGTGGCTGAGCTGGAGGTCGCGTGCGGCGGCGGGCAGCACGGTGAACGACGTGTCCAGCCAGAGCTTCACGTCGCCAGCGGGCCGTAGGCCAGCCGAGGTGCAGATCGCGACCTTGCACTCGCTCAACGGCTTGTCGAGCACGGTGGCCGTTGGCGTGAGGTCCGGGCCGGGAATCCCGTCCACGTTCGATCGGATCATTGCGTCTGCTGACATGCTCGGGACCGTAGCGCTTGCGAATACAAGGATCGGAGCCCGGGTGATGAACATTCCGGACGGCAATCCCTGTGGGCTCGGCGCCAGGCGAGGTCGTAGGATGCAGGACCGTGAACTCCATGTCTCGGACATCCGCTCGTCTCTCCGCCATTGCCCCGT
>JAJCXU010000480.1 GCA_029263275.1 Ilumatobacter sp. | reverse complement strand
TGAGTGGCATCACCATCGTGGTCGAAGGCCACACCGACACCGACGGCCTGGTCGATTCGAACCTGGCGTTGAGCGAGGGGCGGGCTCGCTCTGTACGCGACGCCTTGATCACGAGAGGCCTCGTTGACGACACCCTCACCATCGTGGGTCTCGGTGGCTCCGAACCGATTCTCGCGGCGGACGGTGTCGAGGACAAGACAGCCAGTCGACGAGTCGAATTCGTCGTCACCGCAATTGAGTAACCATCACCCACCGAACGACAGGGGCACTCGTGCCATACACACTCGCCAAGTTCTTCCTTTGGGGCCTGCTGATGGCCCTTGCCGGCGGCATCGTCGGCTGGCTGCTCCGCAGCCTGAAGGCGCGCACGGATCTCGCTCGTCTCCGACCTGCCGCCTCCGACCAATCCGAAGTCGATCGACTGCGTGGCGAGCTGTCCGACCTGGAACCCGTCGTTGCCGAACGAGATCGGCTGCGGATGGAACTTGCCGATGTGCGCGGGAGCAGTGCAGGCGCGCTGGGATTCTCGTCGACGGTCGAGACACCGATCATTCCTCCCGATGACCTCGACCGCGTCGAGATGGACGATCTCGCAGACGCCGCCCCGGTCGAGACGACGGCCCCTGCCGCCGTGGAGCTCGACCCCGATGCTGCCGCCGCCATCATCGGCAAGAAGATCGCCATCGACGACCTCACCGCCATCGAGGGAATCGGCCCGAAGATCGCCGAACTCTGTTCAGGAATCGGCGTGACCACGTGGACTCAACTTGCAGCGACCGACGTCGACACGTTGCAGTCGATGCTCGACGCGGCCGGCTCCCGATTCCAGATGCACAAGCCTGCGTCATGGCCGCAGCAGGCCGGCTTGCTCGCGAGTGGGCAGTGGGCCGAGTTCGTCGCACTGACCAAGTCACTCGCTGGCGGCACCTGACCCCTGACGCCGAGGCGGCTAGATTCGGCCACATGAGCAAGCCCCTTGGTCCCTATACGCCTGCCGTTCGCGCCGGCGACTTCATCATCATCTCTGGCCAAGGCGGGCTGCTCGATGGCGTCAAGGTCGACGGCGGTCTGGTTGCCGAGACACAGCAGACGATGAAGAACATCGAGGCGCTCCTCGCCACGATGGGTGCGTCGATGACCGACGTCGTGAAGACCACGTGCTTCCTCACCGACATGGAGGACTACAAGGTCTTCAACGAGCACTACGTCGCAGCGTTCGGCAAGCATCGCCCGTCGCGCTCCTGCGTGGCCGTTGCCGAACTGCCTGCAGGCTTCGTCGTCGAAGTCGAGGTCTGGGCCTACAAGCCGGCCTGACGCTAACCTGACGCCATGTTCGGAGGAATCGCCATCGTTCTCGTCGTGTTGCTGATTCCGGTCGGTGTGCTGATGAGCGGCGCCGCAGCGTCGGCGATCATCGCTGAGGTCTTTCACCGCGACGGTCGCAAAGATGCACACCCCGAACTCCTCGACCTTCCTGATTGACGGGCCAGATCCTCCGATGGCTGCGTTGCGAGGGTTCCTCATTGAGCAAGCTCAACGTCGTCGTCGCCTTCCTTGACCTCCACCGCGCTGATCACCGTCAGTTGGAATGGGAAGTGAATTAGGTTCGCGGCATGTCTGCTGACGGGTCCCCGCTGTTTGATCTCGTCGTGGCGAATGCTCGGTTGGTGGCCACGGTTGACGCTGAACGGCGTGAACTTGCTGGTGGATGGGTCGCCATCTCTGACGGGCTGATCGCCGATGTCGGGACTGGCCCGGCGCCATCGGCTGCCACCACGATCGACGCGACCGACTGCCTCGTGACGCCGGGCCTGGTCAACACCCACCACCACCTGTTCCAGAACCTGACTCGGGCGTTCCCGCCCATGACCGACAAGCCGTTGTTCGGTTGGCTGCAATCGCTGTATCCACTGTGGCGATCGATTGACACCGAGTCGGTGTACGTGTCGGCCTGGGTCGGCCTCGCCGAACTCGCACTGTCGGGTTGCACGACGTCGACCGACCACCTGTACCTCCACCCACACGGCGCCGGTGATCTGCTCACCGCGGAGATCGAGGCCGCGCAGGATCTCGGTATGCGATTCCATCCGACCCGGGGATCGATGTCGTTGTCCGAGAAGGATGGCGGGCTCCCACCCGACGACGTGGTCGGCGACGACGACGAGATCCTTGCAGCATCTGAAGCCGCCGTCAGCCGTCACCACGACCGGTCGCATGGGGCCATGGTGCGTGTCGCTCTTGCGCCGTGTTCGCCGTTCTCTGTCACCGAAGACTTGATGGTCCGCTCCGCCGAGCTGGCCGAGCGGCTCGACGTCAGGTTGCACACACACTTCGCTGAAAATGCCGAAGATGATGAGTTCAGCATCGCAACGTTCGGGTGCCGGCCCATGGAGTACCTCGAACGCACCGGATGGTGCACGGACCGCACGTGGGTTGCACATTGCGTCATGCCCGATCACGACGAGATACAGCGGTTGGGAGCAGCGGGAGTCGGAGCGGCGCACTGCCCGTCGAGCAACATGATCTTGTCGTCAGGCATCGCCCCGATCGTCGATCTCCGTGCTGCTGGCGTGAAGGTCGGCCTGGGTGTCGATGGGTCATCGTCGGCCGACAGCGCGTCGCTGTGGCTCGAGGCACGCCAGGCGATGTTGCTGGCCAAACTCCGCAACGGCGCTGATGCAGGTACGGCCCGAATGGCACTCGAAGTCGCGACGCACGGCGGAGCCGGATGCCTGGGTCGTGAGGGCGAGATCGGGGTCATCGCCCCCGGAGCCGTCGGTGATCTCGCCGTGTGGTCCTTGACCGGCCCCACCTTCGCCGGAGCGATCGCCGATCCGATCGAAGGATGGCTCCGGTGTGGGCCGACCGGTGCGCGTGACACGATCGTCAACGGTCAGACGGTGGTACGAGATGGACAACTGGTCAGCGCGCGCCTCATTGAGATGCTCGCCGCACACGACACGCTGTCTCGTCGGATCCAACAGCTGCACTGACGCCGACGAGTCGCCACCGCCGCGTCGCGGCCCGGACGTGACCGAAAATCGGGCGCGTGCCGCCACTGGGTCCTCCGAGATCGCCAGAATGTCCCGATGCGTCACCCGATCACCCCCGCGTTGCTGGCTGTCGTCGGCTTGAGCGTGAGTGCCTGCGCTGGGTCGACGTCGTCAGCCACGGGCGGAGAGGCTCCGTTGCCCACGATCGGACTCGGCTCAGACGTCGGCGAAGGCGGTCAGATCAGTGGTGGGGCTGATGTTCGAGCGGTCGGTACCACGGAAATCGACACCGTCGTCATGGTCGGCGACTCGATCACTGTTGCGTCCAAGCCCCAGCTCGAGACGATGTTTGAACAGCTTGGATTCGCCAACGTGATCCTCGAGTCGAAGGAAGGCAAGCGGACGTCGCTGACCTTTGGGTCGAACCCGAGTGGGTCCCAGGTCGCCGAGAACATCATCAACCTCATTCACGCGATTGGCGACTCCGAGGCGCAGGTCACCGCCGATGACCCGTTCGATCATTCGAACGAACTGTGGGTTGTCGCGCTCGGCACCAACGATATCGATCAGTACTCCGATCCGGCCGAACGAGCTGCGGCGATCAACGAGATGCTGCAGACGGTGCCGGCTGAGTCACCGCTGATCTGGGTTGACACATACTTTCGCGACCGCCCCGATGCGACCGCTGAGATCAACGACACGATCAGCGACCGTGTGGGTCAGCGCGACAACAGCGTGATCGCTCGATGGAGTGAGGTGGCCGATGGCGAAGGCAACCTGCGCACCGACGGGGTGCACCCGCGTGAGCAGGGCTCGATCGTGTTTGCCAACGTCGTCGGCAACGCCATCATCGACTTCTTGCAGCTGGCCTAGCTCTCCCAGCGGGATTCGCCGAAGCGATATCCGACCGACCGAACGGTCTGGATGAGCGCAGCGTGCTCTTCGCCGAGCTTGGCGCGCAGCCGACGAACATGAACGTCGACAGTTCGGGCGCCGCCGTAGTACTCGTACCCCCACACTCGGCTGAGCAGGATCTCGCGAGTGAAGACCTTGCCCGGGTTCTGGGCGAGGAACTTGAGCAGCTCGTACTCCATGTAGGTCATGTCGAGCGGCTTCCCCCCGATCGACGCCTGGTAGGTCTCGAGATTGAGGCTGAGCGCTCCGTAGTCGACCATGTCGGAACTGACGACGGCGACGTCGCCGGAGAGCAGATGACGCAAGCGGGCTTCCAACTCGGACGGGTGGAATGGAGAA
>JAJCXU010000479.1 GCA_029263275.1 Ilumatobacter sp. | reverse complement strand
GCTGGGTGAACTCGCCTGCTGCACCGATGATCGACCACAGCGTTGAGCGCAAGGAGGCGCTCAGACGACTGCGAACGCTGCGAGCGACCTGAGCGCTGATCCACCTCAGCGACGGGCGAAGTAGCATGACCGTTGGCATGTTGGACGACCGAAAGACCGCGATTCTCGGTGCCGTGATCCAGGAGTACATCGCCACCGCGCAGCCGGTCGGGTCGACGCTCATCGCTGACGCCCCCAACATTCAGGTCTCTTCGGCAACCGTGCGCAACGAAATGAGCCAGCTCGAGTCCGAGGGCTTCCTCGTGCAACCACACACGTCGGCTGGCCGCATCCCGACCGACAAGGGCTACCGCTACTACGTCGACAATCTCACGACGCCGGGCCGGCTCGACAGGGCCACCACGCGACAGGTTGGCGACTTCTTCTCCGCCGCCCACGGTCGGCTCGAGGAGATGCTGCACCAGACCTCGAACCTGCTCGCCGAACTCACGAACAACGCAGCGGTCGTCGTCGGACCGAAGGCGGAGGCCATCCCGATCCGCAGCGTGCAGATGGTGTCGTTGTCGTCGAGCGCTGCCACCGTCGTTGCCGTGTTCGCCAATGGCACGGTCGAGAACGTCACGATCGACATCGAAGAACACGACGACGAGGCCAGGCTGTCCGCAGCAGCGGCTCACCTGTCTGCGGGCCTCTCTGGCTCGGTCCTCGGTGCCGTGGCACACGTGTCGCCCACCGGTGATGCGGCAGTCGATCGGCTCACCCATGCCGGCTTGCTCGGACTCGCACAACTCGGTTCTGGCGACCAGGTGTTCACCGGCGGCGTGTCTGCTGTGGCTGACGCCTTTGATGCAGTTGAGGTCGTCAGGTCGGTCCTGCACACACTCGAGCAGCAGTTCGTCGTGGTGTCGTTGGTCAGTGACATCGTCGGGCGCGGCATGTCGGTGGCGATCGGTCTCGAGCACGGTGTCGAGCCACTGTCGGCGTGCTCCGTCGTGGTTGCTCCGGTCGTTGTCGATGGCGAGCACCTCGGGTCGGTCGGCGTACTCGGACCGACGCGGATGAACTATCCCCAGGCGCTCGCGACCGTCGAAGTCGTCAGCGAGCAACTGGGTCACCGCATCGAAGAGGGCTGACCGCAGAGGTGGAGCCAGGGTCGGCCAGCTGACGGTCCGTCTCGCTCCGCACTTTTCACGGCATCATGTAGGGCGTCATGGCTGACTTCTACGAACTCCTGGGTGTTTCGCGCGGCGCTAGCGCCGACGAGATCAAGAAGGCATACCGCAAGCGCGCCCGCGAGCTGCATCCCGATGCGAACCCGGACGACGCCGAGGCAGAGGGCAAGTTCAAAGAAGTCGCCCGCGCCTACCAAGTGCTGTCCGACGATCAGCAGCGTCAGCGTTACGACCAGTTCGGCGAAGCCGGAGTCGGTGGCGGATCAGGCGGGGGCCAAACGGCAGGGGACCAGTTCGGCGGCGGCCTCGGCGACATCTTCGATGCATTCTTTGGCGGTGGTGGCGGTGGCAGCCCGTTCGGCGGCGGAGGCCGACAGCGTGGGCCGAGTGGGCCGCCGCGAGGCCAGGATCTTGAAATCGTCGCCGACCTCACGCTCGAACAAGCGGTGTTCGGCGATCAGATCAGCGTCGAATTGAAACTGCCGGTTCGCTGTGAGGATTGTGACGGCAGTGGTGCTGGCGAGGGCACGAAGCCCGTCGCCTGCAGCGACTGTGGCGGCTCGGGACAAGTGCAGCGTGTTCGTCAGAGCCTGCTCGGCCAGATGGTCACGGCCAGTCCGTGTGGCAGGTGCGGTGGTATGGGCGAGGTCATCTCGACCCCGTGCTCGGCATGTCGCGGGCAAGGTCGGGTCACGGTCGACAAGACCTACCAGGTCGACGTTCCGGGCGGTGTCGACACTGGGTCGACCTTACGGTTGACCGGGCGCGGTGCAGCCGGACCACGTGGTGGTGGGAACGGCGACCTGTATGTGCATCTGCGGGTGTCCCCGCATGAGCGATACGTGCGCGATGGCAATGACCTCATCACCGATGTGGGCATCTCGATCGCGCAGGCATCGCTCGGCACCTCGCTCAGCCTCGAGACGCTCGACGGCGACGAAGACCTCGTCGTCCCGGCCGGTACACAACCCGGCCGCGAGTTCGTGCTTCGCCAACGTGGCGTTCCGCATCTCCAAGGCCGAGGCCGTGGCGATCTGATCGCGCGAATCCGCGTCGATGTGCCGACGAAGCTGAGTGACGACGAGGTCGCATTGCTGAGTTCGTACGCCGAAGGCCGCGGCGAAGTCGTCGGCAATGGCAAAGAGGGCTTGTTCTCGCGGATCAAGTCAGCGTTCTCCTGATCGGCTGAGATCGTGACCGTTGACGAAGCGCGTCGGTCAGCCGCGACGCAGATCTTCGTCCCCAGTGATGTCCTCGACGTCGACGGCCCGATCGCACTCGACAGCGACACCGAGCACCATCTGTCGCGAGTGTTACGCCTGCGCGACGGTGAGCGCGTCAGCGTCAGCGACGGCGCCGGCCGATGGCGGCTCGCGGCGGTCACATTGTCCGGCAAGTCGCTCGGGCTGGAACCGACGAGCGCCGTCGCTGAGACACAACGTGAGCGTCCAACGCTCACCATCGCGACTGCCATTCCGAAGGGCGACCGTGTCGACTGGCTGGTCCAGAAGGCGGTCGAGATCGGCGTCGACACCGTCCAGTTCCTTCACGCCGAACGGTCCGCGGTTCGATGGAAGGCCGATCGGGCCGTCAAGCAGGTTGACCGGTTGACCCGAATTGCACGCGAGGCCGCCCGGCAAAGTCGTCGAGTGTGGATGCCCGAGGTGCGCGCACCGGTGCCGGCCGCAGACGTCCTGTCGACATCGTTGGTCGCTGAGCCGGGTGGACGCAGTGTCGTAGCAGGTGACACTTTCGTGTCGATTGGGCCGGAAGGCGGGTGGTCGCCAAACGAGCTCGAGAGTGCCGCTGACCAGGTGCAACTCGGCCCGAATGTCCTACGAACCGAAACAGCGGTCCTCGTTGCGGCCACACTCTGCGTGGCCAATTACCACTGAAACGTGCATTCTGCGTTGATTCGTTCTAGAGTCACGTGACCACATCAACACGCTCCGCGGTGACCAGCGAGCGACGACTGCTGCAAGGCGGATTAATCATGGTGACATTCGACGACGATGCTCCTTCGGCATACAGTCAACAAGTGGGCGAACGCCTCCGGGTCATCCGGAAGCAGAAGCGGTTGTCGCTGCAAGAAGTCGAAGCGCAATCGACGCAGGAATTCAAAGCGTCGGTCCTCGGCGCCTACGAGCGCGGTGAGCGAGCCCTGTCGGTGCCTCGTCTCGATCGGCTCGCCCAGTTCTACAACGTGCCGATCGAGCAGTTGCTCCCACGCGAGATCACTGGCTTCGAGGCTGCGGCCATCGATTCGCCAACCAACAAGAAGCTCGCCATCGACGTGTCGAAGCTCGTGCAACTGAGCGGCTCACCGTTCGAGATGCTCGCTCGCTACCTCCGTCTCATCCAGGTGCAGCGTCAAGACTTCAACGGCCGGGTCATCACCGTTCGCGGCGACGACACGCGCGCCATTGCCGCGATGCTCGACGTGCCGGTCGATCAGGTCGCCGATCGCCTGTCGGCGCTCGACCTGCTCTTCAAGCCGGTCTGATCGTCGTCGCCGAGCCGGGGTCACCGCCTCGGCCCCGGCGTACCCTGATCTGATGGAGCAACCGACCCGCTGATGTTCGGCGTCTATCTCCACATTCCGTTCTGCGCATCGAAGTGTGACTACTGCGCGTTCGCGACGTGGACCGACCGCCATCATCTCGTCGGCGAATACCTCGATGCCGTACGGCTCGAGATCGGGCGCGCCGTTGAGGATGGCATGCCGGTGGCCGACACGATCTTCGTCGGTGGCGGTACACCGACGCTGGTCCCGCCGGACGACCTTGCTGCGGTGATTCAGTCGATTCCGCGCTCAGCTGACGCCGAAGTGACCGTTGAATGCAATCCCGACGACGTCGATGCCCCGATGCTGCGCTCGTTTGCCGGCGGGGGAGTCAACCGGGTCAGCATTGGCGTGCAGTCGATGTCAGCGCACGTGTTGGCGGCGCTCGGGCGAACGCACGACCGCGACAACGTCGCCCGCTCGGTTCAGGCCGTGCGCGACGTCGGTCTCCCGACCTTCAATCTCGACTTGATCTACGGAGCCGCTGGAGAGTCGATGGCGGACTGGGAAGACACGGTGGCCGGTGCACTTGCGCTTGGACCACCACACGTGTCGGCGTACGGGCTCACGGTCGAAGCAGGAACACCACTTGCTGCGCAGCCTGATCGTCACCCCGATGACGACGACCAAGCGGACAAGTATGAGTTCGTTGACGAACAGTTGACCAAGGTCGGACTGGCCAACTACGAGGTGTCGAACTGGGCGGTTCCCGGCCATGAATCGCGGCACAACTTCCTGTACTGGCGACAGCAGAACTATCGGGGGTTCGGATGTGCAGCACACTCGCACGCCGACGGTCGTCGGTGGTGGAACATCCGCACGCCCGACCGCTACATCGATGCAGTCAAGGCGGGAGCGTCGGTGGAAGCCTCCTCAGAGACGCTGGATCCTGATCAGCGTCGGTCCGAAGGTCAGCAATTGACACTGCGTACGCGTGACGGTGTCGAGCGGGCAGCATTCGACGAGGCGACCCTCGAGTTGGTGGGCGACATGGTCGTCGAGCATCCAACCGAGCCAGAGCGTGTGGTGCTGACCCGTTCCGGTCGGCTGATGGCGAACGACATCTCGATCCGCCTGCGCGACTGAGGTCAGGCGTCGGAGCCCGACTCAGACGCTGGGTCTGACTTCGGCGGTCGGTAGAAGACGCCGAGCAGACCGCCTGCGGCGACCACGCCGCCGCCAGCAGCAATGGCCAGCCCGACAAATCCGTCGAGGTCGTCATCGATGCCGAACGCTCGGTCGAGCGACCAGCCGCCTGGACCGAGCAATGCGATCGTCACGGCGATCACGCCGAGGATGAA